>NZ_QKRU01000036.1:0-69530 GCF_003234055.1 Pseudomonas sp. 57B-090624 | reverse complement strand
CGTCCGAACCGCCCCCATCGCTCGATGAATCGCCGCCCTGATGGCTGCCGCTCGTGCCGCTGCCATCGCCGAAGTCGCTGGAGCCGTAGCCCGAGTCGGCGCCGACGAAGTCCCCGCCGCAGTAGATGACGCCGCTGCCCGCGTCGCCGCCGTCGTTGCGCCGCACGCCCTTGCAATCGGCCACATAGAGGAAGCCGCCGACGATGCCCAGGCGGCTGTCCAGGTCGAACAGCAGCGGTACCCGGCCGGGCTTGCGCGGGTCGATGCGCTCCTGCTCACAGGCGTACCACCAGCAGCGGCGCAGGCCGGCGTCGGCCTGGCGGGCGTTGCCCGAAAGGGTGCGCGCCGGGCGGTGGTGCAGGAAGCGGCCGAAGGCCTTCTGGCAGAAGCGCTTGTATTGGCGGGTGTCGAGGATGAAGGCGTGCCACAGGTCGTCCACCACCTGGGAGGGCATGGAGACGTAGCCGAAGCCGCTCTTCAGGTAGCAGAGGAAGTACTGGCGCAGGCCGGCGCTCACCAGCATGCAGTCTTCCAGGCTCAGTTGCGGGTGGCGCTTGCGCAGTTCGTCGAACAGCCAGGGCGCCGGGCGGAACTCGCGGATGAAGCGTTCCCGGCCGATTGCGCGGCGGCGTTTGAAGAACGAGAAGGAAAAGACGGCGAAGAACAGGCCGGGAATGATCAGCCAGGGGGTCATGGTGGGTCCTTTCTCCACAAGGGCGGGCCAACAGTGGCGCACTCGACGGCGCCGCCACAAGCCCCGCTCGGCGGCACTGGGCGGCAGGGCACGCTACCGGTCGCTGCCCTTTGCCCGAAAGGCCCGCGCCCGGTAAGATTCGCGATCATTTTTCACCTTCACAGGACCCCCGCCATGAGCATCAAATCGGACAAGTGGATTCGCCGCATGGCCCAGGAACACGGGATGATCGAGCCCTTCGTCGAGCGCCAGGTGCGCGGCGCGGACGACAGCCGGGTGATTTCCTACGGGGTGTCCAGCTACGGCTACGACGTGCGTTGCGCGGCCGAGTTCAAGGTCTTCACCAACATCCATTCCGCCGTGGTCGACCCGAAGAACTTCGATGAGAAGAGCTTCGTCGACATCAACAGCGACGTCTGCATCATCCCGCCGAACTCCTTCGCCCTGGCCCGCACCGTCGAGTACTTCCGCATCCCGCGTGACGTGTTGACCATCTGCCTGGGCAAGAGCACCTACGCGCGCTGCGGCATCATCGTCAACGTCACCCCGCTGGAACCGGAGTGGGAAGGTCACGTGACCCTGGAGTTCTCCAACACCACCAACCTGCCGGCGAAGATCTACGCCCACGAAGGCGTGGCGCAGATGCTCTTCCTGCAGTCGGACGAAGCCTGCGAAGTCTCCTACCGCGACCGCGGCGGCAAGTACCAGGGCCAGACCGGCGTCACCCTGCCCAAGGCCTGAGCCACCTGCGTTGCGACCAAAGCCGGGCCCATGCCCGGCTTTTTCATGGCTCTATCCAGTCAAAGGAACCTGACGAATGAACCTGCTCAAATCCCTCCTGCTCACCCTCGGCCTGGGCGTTTTCTCGTCGTTGCAGGCTGCGGAGCTTTCCGTGCTCAGCGGTACCGGGGCATTCGGCCTGCCCGCCAGCGCCACCCGCGCGCAGTTCGTCGAGCGCCTGGGCACGCCCACGGCCGAGCTGCCCATGTACGGCAAGCGGCGCGGGCTGCTGTATGGCAATTCGATGATGCTGGTGTTCCTTGGCGACCGCCTGCGCGAAGTGCGCTGCTGGGAGCTGAGCGGCTACAACGACAGCCTGTTCCTCGGCTGGATGCAGGGCGTGGGCGAGCGCGGCGCGGATTGGCGCTTCAGCCTGGACGGCCAGTTGCACCTGGGCCAGCGCCGCGAGCAGGTCGGCCCCTGGTTGCAAGGGCTGGAAGGCACCGGCGACGAGCGTTCGGACCTGGTGGTCAAGAACGGCAGCGAGGTCTGGCTGGGCTATGGCTTCGAGCCGGAGTACCGCCAGGGCGACGAGGAGCAGCCGGTGCTGGTCTCCATCACCGTGCACTTCAACGACCCGCGTTGAGAGCGCCTCGGGAAGAGCCCCGGGCTGAAGCCCGGGCTACGAGGCGGAGGCGCAAATAGGCGGAATTCTTCAGCGATCACGGGGCTCTACTGCTTGAAGCCACTGTGAACGCCGGAGGAACGCCATGCGCTCCCAGATCATCCTCGAAGCCCTGACGCCCAGTGCCAGTGCGCTGGTGGACGCCATCCTCGCCCATAGCGACCCGTCGCTGGTGCTGCAACAGGTGCCGGGGCCGGGCGACCCGGAGGAGCCGGGTGAACCCACTCAGCCCCACGAACCGGGCGAACCGACCCTTCCCGACCCGCCGCCGCCCGCTCCGGTGGTGTAGCGCCTCAGGGCACCAGCGGCAGGTCGCGCTTGTGCTGGGTGGCGTCGTAGGTGCGCACGATGATGTCGTAGGCCTCCTGGCGTACGGCCTCGCCGTGCAGGAAGGCGTCGATCTCGGCGTAGCTGACGCCATGGGCTTCCTCGTCCGGCTTGCCGGGGCGCAGCTCTTCGAGGTCGGCGGTCGGCACCTTCTGCACCAGGTTGTCCGGCGCACCCAGGTAGCGGGCGATGGCGCGCACCTGGTTCTTGACCAGGCCGGAGAGCGGTGCCAGGTCGCAGGCGCCGTCGCCGAACTTGGTGAAGAAGCCCATCACCGCCTCGGCGGCGTGGTCGGTGCCGATCACCAGGCCGTTGTTGGCGTTGGCGATGGCGAACTGCGCGACCATGCGGATACGCGCCTTGACGTTGCCGACCACGAAGTCACGGCGGGCGTCGCTCAGCGCCTGCAGGTGGGTGACCTGCTCGCCGAGGCCGATCACGCTGGCGGCGATGTTCACCGTGTCCTCGACATCGGCGCGGATGAATTTCAGTGATTCCTGGGCGTCATGCTCATCGTGCTGGGTGTTGTGCGGCAGGCGCACGGCGATGAAGCGGTAATCCGGGTCGCCGGTCTCTGCGCGCAGTTCCTCCACCGTCAGCTGGGCCAGGCGGCCGGCGGTCAGCGAATCCACGCCACCGCTGATGCCCAGCACCAGCACCTTGAGCCGCGCATTGCGCAGGCAGGTCTTGATGAAGGCCTTGCGCCGCTCGATCTCTGCCTGCAGGGCGGCGTCGTCGGCGAAGGGGGGCACCACATCCAGGGCGGCGGCTATCTCTTTCTGGCGATTGCTCATGATGGTTCCTCGGCGCTAGCGCGCATCTGATACGCGAAATACGTGTTTCAGGTAGGCGACGAAGTTCTCGTCGCGGCACTGGGTCTTGCCCGGGGTATCGGAGATCTTCGCCACCGGCTGGCCGTTGCAGGCGGTCATCTTGATCACGATGTTCATGGGCACGACACCGGGAATGTCGCAGGTCAGGTTGGTCCCGATACCGAAGCTGACGTGGATACGACCGTGCAGGGCGCGATACAGCTCCAGCGCCTTGGGCAGGTCGAGGCCGTCGGAGAATACGAGGGTCTTGGTCTGCGGGTCTATACCGAGCCTTTCATAGTGGCGGATGCACTTCTCGGCCCATTCCAGCGGGTCGCCGGAGTCGTGGCGCAGGCCGTCGAAGAGCTTGGCGAAGTACAGGTCGAAGTCCTTGAGGAAGGCATCGGTGGTGATGCAGTCGGTCAGGGCGATGCCCAGCAGGCCCCGGTACTCGCGGACCCAGCAGTCCAGCGCGGCGATCTGGCTGTCGATCAGGCGCGGGCCCAGTTGCTGGTGGGACATCAGCCATTCGTGGGCCATGGTGCCGATGGGCTTGATGTCGAACTCGCGGGCCAGGTGCACGTTGCTGGTGCCGACGAAGCGCCCGGGGAAGTCGCGCTTGAGGATGTGCACCATCTCTTCCTGCACCCGGTAGGAGAAGCGCCGGCGGGTGCCGAAATCGGCGATCTGGAAGCCCGCCAGCTCGCTGGCGCTGGCTTCGCCCTTGAGCCAGTCGAGCTTCTGGTACAGGCGCTCGCTGGCCTGTTCGAGGATCACCTCGCGATAGCGGTAGCGGTTGCGCACCTCGCTGACGATGGCCAGCAGCGGGATCTCGAAGAGGATCACGTGCAACCAGGGGCCGCGCAGGCGGATGCACAGCTGGTCGTCCTCGATGCCGGCCTGGACGTAGCGCATGTTGAAGCGGAACAGGCTGAGGAAGCGGGTGAAGTCCGGCTTGATGAAGGGGATGCGCTCCAGGAAGGCCAGTTGGTCGGCGGTGATGGAGATCTCCGACAGGCGCTCGATCTGGTAGCGGATCTCCGCCAGGTAGGGCTTCAGGTCCTCGGCGTTGCGGCAGCGGAATTCCCACTCCACCTCGGCGTTGGGGTAGTTGTGCAGCACCGCCTGCATCATGGTCAGCTTGTAGAAATCGGTGTCCAGCAGGTTCTGCACGATGCGGTCGGAAAACACGCTCTCGGCCATGATCAGCTCTCCTTCTCGATGCTGTTCAGCAAGGCGTCCAGTTCGGCCTCGCTGGCGCACAGCGTGATGCCCAGTTCGTTCATCTGCAGCCGCGCGGCTTCGGCCGTGGCTTCGGCGATTGCCCGGCACGCCGGGAGGTAGACGATAACCGCAAAGCCGGCGCGGCGCAGTTGCAGCGCGGTGGTCTTCACGCAGTAGTCCAGCGCCAGGCCGCCCACCAGTACATGGCTGACCGCGTTCTGCCGGAGGAATTCGATCACCCCGGTGCTGCGGCGCTCGGCCAGGTCGTGGTAGCAGGCGCCGTAGGGGTGCAGGTCGGGCTCCACGCCCTTCCACACGAAGTAGTCGTAGTCCAGCGGCTGGGGCAGCTCGTCGAGCAGCTCGAAGCCGGCGGTGCCCGGTACGCAGTGGCTGACCCAGGTGATGTCGGCGTTGGCCAGGGGCAGCGGTGCGAGCATCTGGTCGTGGCTGGGCACGACCCAGGCGGCCTGCGGGCTGTGGGCGTCCTTGCTGCCGATGCGCAGTTCGGCGCGACGGGCCAGCAGGTTCAGGTGCGCTGCGATCTCGTCGCCGCCCGGCACCGGGAGTTCGGCGGGGCAGAGGGGGGTGAAGCCTTTCTGGGCGTCGACATCGAAGCTGGCGATTTTCATGGCTGCGTTCCTCGTTCGGTTGCGGCTGGCTACATATTCCATCTCGTGTAATATGTCGTCAAGCACTCTTTGATCGCAGGAGGACAGCGATGAGAAACAGTCGGCAGGATTTTCCCGATCCCAGCCTGCGGGCCTACCCGGCGGGCAGCGCGTCTCCGGCCCCGGTGCGCTTCCGCCTGGCGGTGTACGGCGGTGCCTTCGATCCGCCCCACCCGGGCCATGAAAGCGTGGTGCGCCGGGTACTGGAGTGCGCCGAGCAGGTGCTGCTGGTGCCGAGCCACCGCCACGCCCACGGCAAGCGCATGGTGGATTTCGCCCTGCGCTGCGCCTGGCTGGAGCGCCTGGCGACACGCATCGACCCCGCGCGGGTGCGTTGCGACGCCATCGAGGCGCGGCTGGCCCCGGGCGCGGCGGCGGTGTACAGCTACGACCTGTTGCAAGCATTGGCGGGTGAGTACGGTGTAGCGCCGGGGGACATCGCCCTGGTCATAGGCGAAGACAACCTGCCCCAGGTGGCGGGCTTCCATCGCGGGGCGGAACTGCGCGAGCGCTTCGGCCTGCTGGTGGCGGACGAGACGCTGCTGCTGCACAGTTCGGCCATCCGCCTGCACCTGCGCGAGGGCCTGGCGCTGCCGCCGGCCTGGTGCCTGCCGGAAGTGCAGGGTGAACTGGATATCTATAGGGAGCTGCAATGAGTTCTGCACAGGTACTGGCCAGCGTCGACATCGTCGCGCTGCGCCTGAACGAGGCCCAGGGGCTGGAGCTGCTGCTGATCCGCCGGGCCCAGGCGCCCTTCGAGGGCGAGTGGGCGCTGCCGGGCGTGCTGGTCAACGGCCGCTGCGACGACGCCGACCTGGACGCCGCCGCCACCCGGGCCCTGGCGGAGAAGGCACGGGTGCGCCCGCAGCACCTGGAACAGGTGGCCACCGTGGGCAATGCCCGGCGCGACCCGCGCGGCTGGTCGCTGTCGACCTTCTACCTCGCGCTGCTGGAGCCCGACACGCAACTGAGTGACGCCGACCTGCGCTTCCTGCCGCTGGACGAGGCCTGCGGGTTGCCCTTCGATCATGACCAACTGGTGCGCCAGGCCCGTGAGCGGCTGGCCGGCAAGTCGGTCTACACCTCCCTGCCGCTGCACCTGCTGCCCCGGCGCTTCACCGTGACCGAGGCCCTGGGCGCCTTCCAGGCCTGCCTCGGCCAGGCGGTGCAGCACACCACCCTGCGCGGGCGCCTGGAGAAGATGAAAGGGCAGGGCTGGGTGCTGGACACCGGCGAGCACAACCACCCGAAAATGGGCCGCCCGCAGAAGGTGCTGGAGCACTGCCCGGCGCAAGGCGGCGTGTTCACCTTCGACCGTAGCGTGTTGTCCTGACGGCACGGCGACGGCGAATTCCGGGCAAAAAAATAGGCGCCAACGTGGGCGCCAGGGAGCAATGAACAATGCATAGGTTCTGAGTGCTCCCTGGCGCGTAAGTTCAGAAAAACAGCAAAAAAGACGACATCCTGCGGCCATCCATAGGCCATCAAGCCAGGCGGCGTCAGCCGGGGAAGGCGGGCCAGACGCCGCCGTCGCCGCAGACGAAGACCCGCGTCGCGTTATCCATGGCCTGGTCCATGCCACCGGTGAACTCGCCGAAGGCCGGCAGCAGGCTGAGCCGCTCGCCGAGGCGGAAGCAGGGCAGGCGCAGGCTCTGGCGGCCGGGGCCGCGCAGGCGGAAGGTCGGGTGCAGGTGGCCGGCCAGCACGTGCAGCGCCGGGTGCGGCTCGGGCTCGTGCTGCAGGGCGAAGGGCCCCAGGGCCAGCGGTTCGTGGTGCAGGCTGAAGCCGAGCGCGGCGGGCGGGTCGCCGGCATGGCGGTCGTGGTTGCCGCGCACCAGGTCGATGGCCAGGTGCGGATGCCCGGCGCGCCAGGCGGTGAGCACCGGCCAGAGCGGCGCCTCGGCGCCCTGGCGGGCATGCAGGAAGTCGCCGAGGAACACCAGGCGGCGGCAGCCATGCTGGTGCAGCAGCCGGTCCAGGCGGCGCAGGTTCTCTGCCGTGGTGCCGCTGGGCACCGGCTGGCCGAGGCGACGGAAGCTGGCGGCCTTGCCGAAATGGATATCGGCCACCAGCAGGCAGCCTTCCTCGGGCCAGTACAGCGCGCGGTCGGCCAGCAGCAGGACGCGGGTGCCGGCCAGTTCCACCTCCAGCGCGGTGTTCATCGCGCGCGGCTCCGGCGTGGCGGCTGGTCGGCGGCGCGTTCCAGTTGCTCGACCATGCGGGCGATGCGGTCGGCCAGCTTCTCGCTGCTCAGGCCCTCGCGGAAGCGTTCCACCAGCAGCGGGAAGGCCAGCGGGGTGGGGCGCGCCACCTCCACCAGGCGCAGCTCGCGCTCGCGGATGCGTTGCAGGCAATCCTCCAGGCGCGGCAGGTCCAGCTCCTGGCGCAGCACCTCCTCGCGGGCCTGATGCAGCAGCAGGTTGTCCGGGTCGTATTGGCGGAACACGTCGAAGAACAGCCCGCTGGAGGCCTGCAGCTGGCGTGTGCTCTTGCTGGCGCCGGGACGGCCGGCGAACACCAGCCCGGCGATGCGGGCGATCTCGCGGAAGCGCCGCCGCGACAGCTCGCTGGCATTGAGGCTGTGCAGCAGGTCGTCGAGCAGCGCGTGCTCGCTGAACAGCCCGAGGCGCAGGCACTCGGCCCAGTCCACCTCGGTGGCTGCCAGCAGCTCCAGGCCGTAGTCGTTGACGGCGATGGAGAAGCTGACGGGCCGTTGCCGGGCCAGGCGCCAGGCCAGCAGGCTGGCGAGGCCCAGGTGCACCTGGCGGCCGGCGAAGGGGTAGAGGAACAGGTGCCAGCCCTCGCGGCTCTTCAGGCGCTCGGCCAGCAGGTTGTGCTCGTCGGGCAGCGCCGACCAGGCCTGCTGCAACTCCAGCAGCGGCCGGGTCAGTTTCAGCTCCGGGCTGTCGTAATGGCCCCGCGCGGCCTCGCCCAACTGGTGCACCAGGGCGTCGGCCAGTTCGCTGGAAAGCGGCATGCGCCCGCCATTCCAGCGCGGGATGGCGGCCTTGCGCGCGGCGCTGCGGCGCACGTAGGCGGTCATGTCCTCGACCCGCACCAGCTCCAGCGGGCGCCCGGCGAAGAGGAAGGCGTCGCCCGGACGCAGGCGCGAGATGAAGCCTTCCTCGATGCTGCCCAGGGAGCCGGCGGCGCCACCCTTGCCCCAGAAGCGCACCTGCAGGCTGGCGTCGCTGACGATGGTGCCGATGCTCTGCCGGTGCCGCCGCGCCAGCTGTGCGCTGGGCACCTGCCACAGGCCGCTGTCGTCGGGCTCGGCGCGGCGGTATTCGGGGTAGGCGGTGAGGGAGTGGCCGCCGTGGCGGATGAAGGCCAGGGCCCAGGCCCATTCGTCGTCGCCCAGGGCGCGGTAGGCCCAGCAACTGCGCACCTCGGCGAGCATCGCCTCGGCCTGGAAGCCACCGCCCAGGGCCATGCTGACCAGGTGCTGGACCAGCACGTCCAGCGGCTTTTCCGGGCTCAGGCGTGCTTCGATGCGGCGCTCGGCGATGGCCTGGCGCGCGGCCACCGCCTCCACCAGTTCCAGGCTGTGGGTGGGCACCAGGGTCACCCGCGAAGCGCGGCCCGGTGCGTGGCCGGAGCGGCCGGCCCGTTGCATCAGCCGCGCCACGCCCTTGGCGGTGCCCACCTGGAGCACCCGCTCCACGGGGAGGAAGTCGACCCCCAGGTCGAGGCTGGAGGTGCACACCACCGCCTTGAGCCGGCCCTGCTTGAGGCCGTTCTCGACCCACTCGCGCACCTCGCGGGAGAGCGAGCCATGGTGCAGGGCGATCAGCCCGGCCCAGTCCGGCCGCGCCGCCAGCAGGGCCTGGTACCAGGCTTCGGACTGCGCGCGGGTGTTGGTGAACACCAGGCTGCTGGCGCTGGACTCCAGCTCCGCGACCACCTGCGGCAGCATGCGCAGGCCCATGTGCCCGGCCCAGGGGAAGCGCTCGACGTTGGCCGGCAGCAGGGTGTCCACCTCCAGGCGCTTGCGTTGTTCGCCCTGCAGCAGAAGCCCGTTGCCGTCGGGCACCAGCACCTGCAGCGCGTGGTCCAGGTTGCCCAGGGTGGCGGAGAGGCCCCAGGTGGCGAGCCCGGGGTTCCACAGGCGCAACCGCGCCAGGGCCAGTTGCAGCTGTACGCCGCGCTTGTTGCCGAGCAGCTCGTGCCATTCGTCGACCACCACCATGCGCAGCCCGGCGAAGGCCTGGGCGGCGTCGGCGCGGGTCAGCAGCAGGGTCAGGCTTTCCGGCGTGGTGACCAGCACGCTGGGCAGGTTGCGCGATTGCCGGGCCCGCTCGGCGCTGCCGGTATCGCCCGTGCGCAGGCCCAGGCTCCAGGGCAGGCCGAGTTCGTCGATGGGCGCCTGCAGGGCGCGGGCGGTGTCGGCGGCCAGGGCGCGCATGGGGGTTATCCACAGCACCGAGAGCGGTAGCACCTGGCCCTTGCCACGCTCCTTGCGGGTGGGGGCGGCGCCGGCCAGCACATCGAGCGCGGCGAACCAGGCGGCGTAGGTCTTGCCGGCGCCGGTGGTGGCGTGGAGCAGGCCGGAGCGGCCCTGGGCGACGGCGCGCCAGAGGCTTTTCTGGAAGGCGAAGGGGCGCCAGCCACGGTCGCCGAACCAGCGCGAGGAGGGGCGGGGGGCGCGGCTCAAGCCTCGGGCTCCGGCGCGACATCGGCCAGCAGGGCCTGGAGGCTGGCGAGGGTGTCGGCCTCGGCCACCGGTTTGTCCTGGCGCCAGCGCAGCATGCGCGGGAAGCGCACGGCGACACCGCTCTTGTGCCGTTTGGACAGGGCGATGCCCTCGAAGCCCAGTTCGAACACCAGGGTGGGGGTGACGCTGCGCACCGGGCCGAATTTTTCCACCGTGGTGCGGCGGATGATGGCGTCGACCTTGCGCATCTCCTCGTCCGTGAGGCCCGAGTAGGCCTTGGCGAAGGGCACCAGGGCGCGCTCGGCGCTGGCGTCCTCGCCCTCCCAGACGGCGAAGGTGAAGTCGGTGTAGAGGTTGGCGCGGCGACCGTGGCCACGCTGGGCGTAGATCAGCACGGCGTCGACGCTGTAGGGGTCGAGCTTCCATTTCCACCAGGTGCCCTGGTCCTTGGTGCGGCCGACGCCGTACAGCGCGTCGCGGGCCTTGAGCATCATCCCTTCGACGCCGAGGGCGCGGGCGCCCTCGCGCTGGCGGGCGAGGTCGGCCCAGTCTTCGCCGCGTACCTCGGGGGACAGCCCAAGCACCGGGTCGCTGATTTCCTCCAGCAATTGCTCCAGGCGTTCGCGGCGTTCGGCCAGGGGGCGCTGGCGCCAGTCCTCGCCACGCCACTCCAGCAGGTCGTAGGCCACCAGGCGCACGGGGGCGTCGTCGAGCACCTTGCGCGTCAGGCGCTTGCGGGCGATGCGTTGCTGCAGCAGGGCGAAGGGCTGCACGCGGCCGTCCTTCCACACCAGGATCTCGCCGTCGATCACGGTGCCGTCCGGCAGCGCGTGGGCCAGGCCGTGGAGTTCGGGGAAGCGCTCGCTGACCAGCTCCTCGCCCCGCGACCAGATCCACAGGTGGCCGTCGCGGCGCACCAGCTGGGCGCGGATGCCGTCCCATTTCCACTCGACCAGCCAGTCCGCCGGCGGGCCGAGCAGGTCGGCGAAGGACGCCACCTCTGCCTGCAGCGGGTGGGCGAGGAAGAAGGGGTAGGGCAGGCCGCCGCGCTCCAGGTGCTCGGCCTCGCTCTGTGCGGCGATGAGCCGGGCATAACCCTGGGCACTGGGCGGGCGCGAGGCGTCGGTGTAGCCGACCAGGCGCTGGGCGACGCGCTTGGGGTCGAGGCCGGCGAGGTTGGCCAGGGCGCGGGTGACCAGGAGGCGCGAGACGCCGACCCGGAAGGCCCCGGTGACCAGCTTCAGGCACACCAGCAGGCTCAGCCGGTCGAGCCGTGCCCAGAGCGGCGGCAGGCGGGCGGCCAGTTCCGCCGGCGGCAACCCGCGCAGGGGCAGCAGGTGCTCCTCGACCCAGGTGGCGAGGCCCTCGTCGGAGCGCTGGACGCTGGGCGGCAGCAGCAGGGAAATCGTTTCGGCCAGGTCGCCCACCGCCTGGTAGCTCTCCTCGAACAGCCACTCGGGCAGGCCGGTGATGGCCAGGGTGATTTCCCGCAGCTGGCGCACCGGCACCAGCTGGCGCGGCTTGCCACCGCTGAGGAAGTACACCGCCCAGGCGGCGTCCTCGGGGGGGGCGCTGGCGAAGTAGTCCTGCAGGGCGGCCAGCTTGGCGTTGCTGGAGGTGCTGGCGTCGAGGCGGCCGTAGAGCTCGGCGAAATCCTTCACGGCGTCGCCTCCGGGGCGCTGGCCGGTTCGTCCTCGTCGCCGTATTCGGTGCTGAAGGCCTGGGCGTCCAGGCCCTGTTCGCAGAGGTAGCGCACCAGCACGTTGACCGAGCCGTGGGTGACGAACACCCGCTCGGCGCCGCTCTGCTCGATGGCCCAGAGCAGGCCGGGCCAGTCGGCGTGGTCGGAGAGCACGAAGCCACGGTCCACGCCGCGCCGCCTGCGGGTGCCGCGCAGCATCATCCAGCCGCTGGCGAAGGCGTCGCTGTAGTCGCCGAAGCGGCGCATCCAGGTGCTGCCGCCGGCCGAGGGCGGGGCCATGACCAGGGCCTGGCGCAGCAGTGGATCGTTGCGGGCGATGTCGCCGGCGTAGCGGGTTTCCGGCAGGGCGACGCCGGCTTCGCGGTAGACCCGGTTGAGCGGCTCCATGGCGCCGTGGACGAGGATCGGGCCGATGCTGGCGTCGATGCCGTGGAGGATGCGCTGGGCCTTGCCGAAGGCGTAGCAGAACAGCACGCTGGCGCGCCCGGCGGCCTGGTTGGCGCGCCACCAGGCGTCGATTTCGGCGAACAGCGCGGCTTGCGGCTGCCAGCGGTAGATGGGCAGGCCGAAGGTGGATTCGGTGATGAAGCAGTGGCAGCGCACCGGCTCGAAGGGCGCGCAGGTGCCGTCGGCCTCGGTCTTGTAGTCGCCGGAAGCCACCCACACCTCACCCCGGTACTCCAGGCGCACCTGGGCCGAGCCAAGCACGTGGCCGGCCGGGTGCAGGCTGAGGGTGACGCCGCCATGCTCCAGGCGCTCGCCGTAGTCGAGGGTCTGCAGGCGGATGTCGCCCAGGCGCGCACGCAGGATGCCTTCGCCGGCACGGGTCGCCAGGTAGTGGCCGCTGCCGGTGCGCGCGTGGTCGCCGTGGCCGTGGGTGATGACGGCACGTTCCACCGGTTTCCAGGGGTCGATGTAGAAGTCACCGGGCGGACAGTAGAGGCCTTCGGGCCTCGCGACGACCAGGTCCATGGGGCTGCCTCGTTGTGGGCTCATGTCTATGAGCATGGTCGGGTTCGGTTGGTTCGGCTGGCAAGTTCGCCTCGGGACCGCGACACAGGTCACACAAGCCCCGGGTGTTCGTCGGAACAGGTGGCCTGGAGCTTGGTGTGGACGTCAAGATCGGGAGCGGCTTTTCTGCCGACTTCATGGAGGATGTGCGAATGCAGGCGATCAAGGCCTATTTCCAGCGCCACGGTCATGATCCGTTCCGGATCGGCGAGGGTCGTATCAGCGGTTATCTTTCCGCGGCGCTGGGGCTGCTCAGCCTCTGCGCGGTGCTGTGTTTCCTGTTCCCCGAGTGGCTGACCTTCGCCGAGTTCCGCAAGGTCTACAGCGAGCAGTTCGCCCGTAGCGTGCTGCTGGTGGGGCTGGTGGCGTCGTTCTCCCTGGGCACGCTCAACATCCTGCTCAACCGCCGCAAGCGGCTGGGCTTCACCGGCATCGCCGCCTCGGGCCTGGCGGTGTTCCTCGGTGGCACCAACATCCAGTTCGAGACCATCGGCCAGACCCCCTATTCCCTGGGGCTGGACTGGTTCGTGCTGGCGCTGCTGGTCTCGGCCATCGTCTTCATCCCGCTGGAGAAGCTCTACGCCAAGGACCCGCAGCAGAACATCCTGCGTCCCCACTGGCGCACGGACCTGGCGTACTTC
This sequence comes from Pseudomonas sp. 57B-090624, assembly GCF_003234055.1. NCBI lineage: Bacteria > Pseudomonadati > Pseudomonadota > Gammaproteobacteria > Pseudomonadales > Pseudomonadaceae > Pseudomonas > Pseudomonas sp. 57B-090624. The sequence goes on along the minus strand of NZ_QKRU01000036.1, from coordinate 56,392 downwards.
TTCGTCAGCCACATGCTGGTGCAGTTCATCCTGATCTTCGTCACCGCCTCGTCCACGCTGCTGGGTGGCTGGGCGGTGTCGCCGGCCTTCCAGGCGGGCGTGCAGTCGCTGCCGATCTGGCTGCAGTTCATCCTCGCGGTGCTGGTGGCGGACCTGGGCCAGTACTGGCTGCACCGCCTGTACCACGTGGTGCCCTGGCTGTGGCGCTTCCACGCGGTGCACCACTCGAGCACGGCGATGGACTGGCTGGCCGGCTCGCGCATCCACTTCGTAGAAATCCTGCTGACCCGCACCGGGGTGCTGGTGCCGCTGATGCTGATGGGCTTCTCGCCCCAGGCGATGAATGCCTACGTGATCCTGGTGGGCGTGCAGGCGGTGCTGGCCCACGCCAACGTGCGCATCGACGGCGGCTGGCTGAACTACCTGCTGGTGCTGCCGCGCTACCACCACTGGCACCACGCCCGGCACCCGGACTACATCTACAAGAACTACGCGATCCACCTGCCGATCGTCGACATGCTGTTCGGCACCTTCAAGCTGCCGCCCAAGGAATGGCCGACCCGCTACGGCGTGTTCGGCAAGCCGCTGCCGGACGGCATCCTGCGCCAGCACCTGTACCCCTTCCAGAAGCCTGCGCCCAAGGCACCGGTGAAGCCGAAGGCGTCCTGACCCTCGACGGCGGCCCATGTGCAATGCATGGGCCGTTGCTTCTGGTTTTCCCCCTTTCCCTTCTTGCCGATCTCCCGGGCTGAAGCCCGGGCTACGTTCGGGCTGCGTTCGTCGGTTGGTGCCGGGCGAGGCCTAACATCGCGGCTGGGATCGGCCTGGACGCGTTGGGCTTCGTGCCTCGGCCCAACCTACAGCGCAGCGGTGGCCTTTTCGCGGGCAAAAGAAAGGGCGCCGGTGAGGGCGCCCTGAAAGAATGTGATCTATGGAGTAAGTCCGCTTACATAGACCGTGCCGGGGCGGTTAGTTCCCGCCCCGGGCGATCATTTTTGCGGGGTGAGCATCAGCCGCTTGGTGCCGTAGACCTTGTCCAGGTTCTGCGACTGGAAGGGGAAGCTCATGTAGCGGGCCTTGAGCCAGGCGTCGATGCCGTCGGCGTAGTTGGGGCTGGCCGGGTTGCCGGACTGGCCGGAGCTGTTGAGCCCGATCATGGGTTCCGGCTGGCCGAAGTCGACGATGATGCGCATGGCCGGGATCAGCCAGGTGTCGAAGTCGTTGCCCCACTCGTAGGCCGAGACGTTCAGCGTGTTCATGTCGCCGCCGGCCGGGTAGGGGCCACGGTCCAGGTAGCCCTGGATGGCGTTGATCCCGGTGCGCTGGCTGGCGCTCATGAAGGGCGCGAGGCGGGTGGTGTCGGTGGCCCAGGTGTAGCTGTGCAGCTTGCCCCATTGCCAGGCCTTGCGGTCGGCACCGAGCTTGCCTTCGGCGAAGCTGACGGCGGCGGCCAGGCTGCGGGCGAGGATGGCGGGCTTGTCTTCCTTCTGCGCCGTGCGCACGTCGTCCCAGAAGGGGCTGTCGGCGCGGCCCAGCAGGTGGTCGGCCTGGGCGGAGTAGGAGAGGTTGGCGGTTTCCACCAGGGCCTGCCAGGCCGGGCTGCCTTCGGGGCCGAGCTCGTCCTGGAAGATCTGCCTGGCGCTTTCCTGCAGGAAGGCTTCGTAGAACACCGCATCGGCGGAGGTCGGGCGCAGGTCGCCATCGAAGGCCAGCAGGCGGCTCAGCGCTTCGCGGGCCTTGTCGCGCTCGGCCGTGGGCAGGGCGTCGATGGCCTTCTTCAGCGGCTGGGCCATGGCCGGGTCTTCGAACATGGCCTTGAGCTTGGCGGCGAAGGGCGTGGTCTGGTCGTACTGCATGGCGATGGTGCTGCGGGTGTCGTGCTTGCCGCTGCCGGCGAGCTGGGCGATGCGCTCGGCCCGCTCCGGGTAGAACCAGGAGTTGGACAGCTGCACGCCATAGCCGCCCTGCACGGTGCGGTGGTTGGCGGTGCCGAGCCAGCCCTGGGTCGGGTCCTGGTCATAGGGGTGCAGCATGGGGTCGGCGAAACCGTCCCAGTCATAGCGGCTGTCCCAGCCGGGGGAGGGCATCAGGCCACGGCCTTCGCGACGGTTGGGGTAGCGGCCGGTCACCTGCCAGGCGATGTGCTGGGCATCGGCGGTGAGCAGGTTGAGGCCGATGGCGCGGATCGAGCGCGTCGCCTCGCTGGCCTGCTCGACGGACTGCGCGCGGGACAGGTCGAAGAAGGCGTCCAGGGTCTGGTCGTTCTCGAACTGCGCGGTCTTCAGGGCGATGCCCAGGCCGCTCTTCATCTCCAGGGGCTGCAGCGGGTGCTTGCGCTGGCCGAGCACGGAGTTGAGCAGCGGGCCGTGGCGGGTCTCGTAGAGGGTTTCGCGGATCGGCCGCTCGCCCTTGATGAAGAAGGTCTCGTTGCGCTCGATGGCCGGCTGCCATTTGCCGTCGGCCAGGTAGTAGAGGCGGCTGCCTTCGCGCTTGACCTTCTCCAGGTAGAGGTCCTGGTTGTCGCCCATGACCATGGTCATGCCCCAGGCCAGCTTGCCGTTGAAGCCGGCGACCACGGCGGGCACGCCGGCGATGGTGACGCCTGCGGCCTGGAACTTCGGCGAGCGGATCTGCATGAAGTTCCAGTACGAGGGCATGGCCAGCGGCAGGTGGGTGTCGTTGGCGAGGATGCTCTTGCCGTTGCGCGTGCGCTGGGGCGCGATGGCCCAGTTGTTCGAGGCGGCGACGCCGAGCATGTTAAGGCCGGCCAGCTGCCCGGCGGCCTGGTCGATGGCGGCCAGGCCCTGGATCTGCCCGCCGAGGTTGAGGCCCTTGAGCTTGTCGGCTTCGTCGAACGGCAGGTCCTCGTCCGGGTAGATGGGCAGCAGCCAGGCGACCTTGTCGGCGCCGACCTTCTGCGCCATGACCAGCGAGGCGATCTCTTCCTGCAGGTTCACCGCCAGGCCGAAGTTGAGCAGGGTGAAGACCAGCACCGAGTCCTCGGGTTTCCAGTAGGCCGGCTTGTAGCCGGACTCGGCGAGGTCCATCGGCAGCTTGTCGCGGTACTGGAAGAGGTAGGCGTTGACCCCGCGCGCATAGACCTCGAAGAAGGACTTCAGGCGCGGGGAGGCGTTCTTGTAGAGGATGTCGGCACTCTTGCGCAGGTTCACCGCACGCATGAAACGGTCCACCTCCAGCACGCCGGGGCCGGCCATCTCGGCCAGGCGGCCCTCGGCCATGAGGCGCAGGCCGACCATCTGGCTGAGGCGGTCGGAGGCGTGCACGTAGCCCATGGCGAACAGGGCGTCGTGGAAGGTGGTGGTCTCGATCAGCGGCATGCCCAGCGGGTTGCGGCGGATGGAGACGCTCTGCGCCAGGCCCTTGACCGGCTTGAAGCCGGAGGTGGGGGGCAGGCTGTCGGAGTAGCGGCTGTCGAGCCAGGACTGGCAACCGGTCAGCGCGACCATGGCGCCAAGGGCGGCGGCCAGGCAGAAACGAGGCAGGAAGCGCTTGGGCGCAGGCGAGGCCATGGAGCTGTATCTCCCGAAGAGGCGGCGGTTTTCAAACGCGCTACGTTAGAGAGCGGCCTCGCACTGCGCAAGCGCCGTTGGCCCTACTTTTTAGCGGCGGCGGGGTTGATCTTTTCCACCAGCTCATAGGCGCGGATCGTGGCCGGGCGGGCCTGGATGCTCTGGAACCAGCGCTTGAGGTTGGGGAAGTCGTCGAGGTCCTGTTCCTGGTAGGTGTGCGGGACGATCCAGGGATAGATGGCCATGTCGGCGATGCCGTACTCGGCGCCGGCGACGAAGGCGCGGTCGGCCAGGCGCTTGTCGAGCACGCCGTAGAGGCGGGCGGTCTCCTTCACGTAGCGCTGGATGGCGTAGGGCACCTTCTCCGGGGCGAAGCGGTTGAAGTGGTGGTTCTGCCCGGCCATCGGACCGAGGCCGCCCATCTGCCAGAACAGCCACTGCAGGGTTTCCTCGCGGCCGCGCAGGTCGACGGGGATGAAGCTCCCGGTCTTCTCGGCGAGGTAGAGCAGGATGGCACCGGACTCGAACAGCGAGAGCGGTTCGCCGCCGTCCGCCGGGGCGTGGTCGACGATGGCGGGGATGCGGTTGTTCGGGGCGATCTTGAGGAAGTGCGGCTGGAACTGCTCGTCCTTGCCGATATCGATGGGGTGGATCCGGTAGGGGAGGCCGGTCTCCTCGAGGAACAGCGTGATCTTGTGGCCGTTGGGGGTGGTCCAGTAGTAGAGATCAATCATCTTGGGACTCCTCAGGAAGTGGGCGGCCAGCCTAAAGGATTCCCGACCCCAACGAAAAGGCCCGTGCTAGACGGGCCTTGGTTGCACTGGCGCGGTTCAGGCGCCGTGGCATTTCTTGAACTTCTTCGCGCTGCCACAGGGGCAGGGATCGTTGCGGCCCACTTCCTTCAGCGGGTTGCGCACCGGCTCCTGCGGGCCGTGGTTGCAGTGCGGGCCGTGCACATGGCCGTGATCGTGGTGGTGGTCATGATCATGGTCGTGGTTGCAGTCGGGGCCATGGACATGGGGTTGTTGACTCATGGAAAGGTCACTCCGGGATGTAGTTGCCCGGGATTATCTCGCCATTGCGCGAGAGGTGCACGCTCCTGCCGAACATCAGGCCGGTCTTCACCTCGCCTTCGAGGCGGTAGTGGATCGGCTCGTCGGGCTTCTCCAGGAGCTTGACGATGTACTTCATGTGGCGCCAGAGGTTGGTGCGCACCGGGACATCGAAGGTCTCGTGGCCATTGGCGGGCACGGTGAACCAGGTGCTGGACTCGCCCGAAGCGAGCTTCACGTCGTTGAGGTGGACGGTATAGACCAGGCCGCGGACGGGCAGGCTGACGTCGTTGGGGTTATCCACGCGAAAGCGCAGCAGGAACTGCTGTTCGAGGAGTTTCGCCTTGATCACATCGACCTTGACCAGCCGCACGTCCGGGTCGCGGAAGCCGCCGGTCATCCAGGTGGAACATCCCGTCAGGCCCGAAAAAGGAAGGGCCAGTAACATCATTAGGCTGAGAATTCTTATCGTTTGCGCCTGAGAAAACATTGCATTACTCCATCGACGCTCAAGTGTAACAAGCAACTGCTTGGCTGCAACTTGTTGTTTGCAGAAAAAAACCTGCGCCATACTGCGGTCTGTTTCGGACAGGAGTGTGACCATGAGCCGCTACGAGATCGCTTTCTCCGGCCAACTGGTTCCGGGAGCCCGGCTGGAGCTGGTGCAGGCCAACATGGCCAAGCTCTTCCAGGCTGACGCGCAACGCATCGCCATGCTGTTTTCCGGCAGGCGCATCGTGATCAAGAACAACCTCGATGAGGCCGCCGCCGAGAAATATCGTGCAACGCTTGAGCGTGCCGGTGCGGTGGTGGACGTGGTGTCGATGGACGTCGAGATCGAGGAAGTGGAGCTGGCGCCGCCGCCAGCGCAGGAGCCGGTCGCCGCACCGCGCGCACCGGTGGCCCAGCCGGTTGGGGGGAGCGCTCCGGTGGGGCGCCTGAAAGTGGCGCCGCGTGACGAATACATGGCGGCGTTCAGTGAAGTGGACGCGCCTGACTTCGGCATCGCTCCGGTGGGGGCGGACCTGCAGGACGCCAAGGCCGAGGCGCAGGCGCCCAAGGTCGACCTGAGCCAGTTCAGCCTGGCGCCGGTGGGCAGCGACATGGGCCAGGCCAAGGCCGCCCCGGCTGCGCCGCCGCCGGATACCTCGCACCTGCGCATACAGGAGTGAGTGCCCACCCATGAAAAAGCCCGCCGATCGGCGGGCTTTTTCATGGGCGGCGTGGGCATCCCGCGCCTTCATCGCTGCGTCAGCCCAGCTCGCCCACTGCCCTCCAGGCCTCGTCGATGGCGGCGTGCGCGTAGGCGCTCCAGGCCGCATCGGAGTTGGCGATGGTGACGTTGCCGACCTTGGTGCGCGCCAGGTTCATCAGCTTCTCGCTCTCGTCTTCGTCGTCGAACAGGCTGTTGGCGAAGTAGGCGTAGCCGTGGGACCAGCGGTTGACGGTGATGGCGAGGATGTCCTTCTGGTGGTCGAAGCCGGCTGGGCCGAGCATGGCCTGGAGCTGCTCGCGGATCATCGCCTCCATCTGCTCGAAGCTCATGGCGTAGAGCTTGCCACGGCCGACCCGGGCCTGGGTGCGGGCGTCCATGCCCATGCCGGGGCTGGTGGGCACGTAGACCATGTGCAGGCCGATGGGCTGGGCCGGGTCGCGGGGGTGGCGGTAGCCGCCGATGTCCACCGGGTAGTCGAGCTTGACGCGGCTGTAGGGCTGGCTGGGGGCGTAGATCTCGTGCACGCCGAGCTTGGCGAAGCTGTGCCAGTTGCGGATCACCACCTTGGTGTACACCAGCGGGAACTTGACGTTCTGCGCCAGGGCGTGGGCCTGCGGGGCGGGCAGGTCGCGGAGCAGGTAGGGAATCATCATGTTGTAGCAGGCCAGCACGCAGTGCCGGGCGCGCACGCGGTGCAGCTGGCCGCCCCGGCTGTAGCCCACGTCCACGGCGCCGGCGTGGTTGCGCACGCTGACGGCGGTGCTGTTCAGGCGCAGGCGCACGGCGTTGGAGGGCAGGTCGAGGCGGGCGTAGTCGAAGTCGGCGAGGACGATGTCGTCCATGCCCTTGCCCGAGGCCACGCCCGGTATCAGGCTGCGCACCAGCAGGCGCGCCACCGAGGCGTTGCCATCGGGGAAGTGGTAGATGTACGGCTCTTCCATCTCGGCCTTGGCTTCCTCGCTGATGGGCGAGAGGTCCATCGCGGCGAAGCCGGGGAAGCCCACGGCGTAGGCATCGGCGGCGGCGACGGCGTCGATGCTGAGGGCGGAGAAGTCGTTGGTGCGGCTGAGGAAGTAGCGGGTGGCGGCTTCGCTCAGGCCGACGTCCTTGCGCAGGAAGTCCTGGTAGCTGGTCTTGGCGAGGTGGGCTTCCTTCTCCTCGCGGCTCTTGCCGGCCAGGTAGTCACGGGGCGCTTCGTGCAGGGCGATGAGGGCCTCGCGGTCGGCCTCGGGCAGCGGGAAGTCCTCGATGAAGGCGCGCCAGCTGCGGGCGTTGAGTTTTTCCGGGGCGATGTCGTCGGCCACCATGGGCGTCGGGTCGCCGGTCACCAGCTTGTCTTCACCGAAGCCAGCCTTGTCGAAGAACACCCCGCGCGACAGCCCGAGGCCCGGGTAGAAGTCGCGGTCGAAGGCGGTCTCGAAGCGGTCGATGTCCACGCCCAGCTGCTTGAGCAGGCCGTTGACCTGGCTGCTGTAGAGGCTCTTGGGCGACTGGAAGGCTTCGCTGCCGCCGTAGCCGAGGATCATCCGGCCGCCGGCCTGGAATTCGTTGCGCTTGGCGTGGCCGCCGAAGTCGTCGTGGTTCTCGACGATGAGGATGCGCGCGTCGGGGTTCCGCTGCCGGTAGAACCAGGCCGCGGCGAGGCCGCTGATGCCGCCGCCGACCACCACCAGGTCGTACTCCTCCTCGATCTTCAGGCCGTCGGTGTCGAACACCTTCTTCTCCCAGCCCATCTGGTGCGCCACCTCGAAGGCGCCGGGGTGGCTACCGCGCAGGCCGGTGAGGGCGGGCGGGTAGTAGCGGCCGGAGGGGGCAGCCTGGAGCAGTTGCAGCGGAGTGAGTCCGGCGCCGATGGCGAGGGCTGCGCCGTTGAGGAAGTCGCGGCGGGTGATGGTCATGGTGTACCTGCAAGGCGTTGTCGTTTTTTATGCATGGCGCCCGGGTCGTGCCGGGCGCCACGTCGGGCTTACCAGCCCAGTTGTTTATTGAAGCCCAGGGCGTCGTAGTAGTCGCCCTGGTAGGCGATCTTGCCGTCCTTGATGCGGACGAAACTCACCCCTTCGAACTTCAGGGGCTTGTTCGTGGCCGGGGTCTCGGCCCCCCAGGCACCGCTGTTGGTACCGCTGAACTCCCACTGGAAGGCGATGCCGTCGGGCCCGACGATGGGCTCGCTGGTCATCCTCCACTTCAGGTCCGGCACCGCGCCGATGAACACCTTGATGACGTTGTCGCGGGCGGCGGCCTTGCCTTTCTGCGGGGTGCCGACGGTGGCGTCGAAGTACTCCGCATCCTCGGCGAGGAAGGTGGCGGCCTTGTCGGCATCGTGGGCATTCCAGGCAGCCATGTAGCCCTCGACTACGGACTTGGCATCGCCGGCGGCCTGGGCCAGGCCGGTGGCGGCGCACAGCAGGATGAAGCTGAAACTACGCAGGGTGGTTCGCATTTCGGTTCTCCTGGGGTTTGGGTGCAGCGGTTGTGAAGCAGAGCCGGTGGTGAGCAGGAACCTGTGGGAGCGAATTCATTCGCGAAAGCCGCGCAGCGGGCAGCCGATTACCTGCCGGCCCTGCGGGCCGGATCGCGAATGAATTCGCTCCCACGAAAAGCGTGCGGAACGCTGAGCGGCTGGGCGTCGTGAGCGACGGCCAGGCTAGGCGGAAGACGGCGAGAAAGCGGAATGTACGTTTGTACATGAGCATTTCGAGCCGGCTTCCAACAACGCCTGGCCTAGCGCAACAGCTCAGGGTCAGTGTTTGAACATGACGTGGCGGATGGCGGTGTAATCCTCCAGTCCATACATCGACATGTCCTTGCCATAGCCCGACAGCTTCACCCCGCCGTGGGGCATCTCGCTGACCAGCATGAAGTGGGTGTTGACCCAGGTGCAGCCGTACTGCAGGCGCGCGGAGAGGCGGTGGGCGCGGCCGACGTCGGCGGTCCAGAGCGAGGAGGCCAGGCCGTAGTCGGAGTCGTTGGCCCAGGCCAGCACCTGCGCCTCGTCGTCGAAGGCGGTGACCGAGACCACCGGGCCGAAGACTTCGCGGCGCACGATCTCGTCGTCCTGGCGGGCGTCGGCGATCACGGTCGGCTCGAAGAAGAAGCCGGGGCCTTCGACCTTCTTGCCGCCGGTGACGATGCGGATGTGCGGCTGGGCGGCGGCGCGCTCGACGAAGCCGGCCACGCGCTCGCGGTGCTGTTCGGTGATCAGCGGGCCGAGTTCGGTGCCGGCGTCGTCCTGCAGGCCGTACTTGAGGGTGGAGACGGCGGCGCCGAGCTTCTCGACGAACGTCTCGTAGATGCCCTTCTGCGCGTAGATGCGGCAGGCGGCGGTGCAATCCTGGCCGGCGTTGTAGAAGCCGAAGGTGCGGATGCCTTCCACGGCGGCGTCGATGTCGGCGTCGTCGAAGATGATCACCGGGGCCTTGCCGCCCAGTTCCATGTGCATGCGCTTAACGGTGTCGGCGGTGCCGGCGATGATGCGCGAGCCGGTGGCCACCGAGCCGGTGAGCGAGACCATGCGCACCTTGGGGTGGGTGGTCAGCGGCTCGCCGACGCTGGGGCCGCGGCCGAAGACGATGTTGACCACGCCGGCGGGGAAGATCTCGGCCAGGTACTCGGCCAGCTTCAGGGCGGTCAGCGGGGTCTGCTCGGAGGGCTTGAGCACCACGGTGTTGCCGGCGGCCAGGGCCGGGCCGAGCTTCCATGCGGCCATCATCAGCGGGTAGTTCCAGGGCGCGATGGAGGCGACCACGCCCACCGGGTCGCGGCGGATCATCGAGGTGTGGCCGGGCAGGTACTCACCGGCGGCGGAACCGCTCATGCAGCGGCTGGCGCCGGCGAAGAAGCGGAACACGTCGGCGACGGCGGGCAGCTCGTCGTTCAGCGCGGCGGCGTAGGGCTTGCCGCAGTTGTCCGACTCCAGGCGCGCCAGTTCCTCGGCACCGGCGTCGATGCGGTCGGCGAGCTTGAGCAGCAGGGCGGAGCGGTCCTTGGGCGAGGTCTGCGACCAGGCGTCGAATGCGGCGTCGGCGGCGCGTACGGCGGCGTCGACCTGTGCCGCGCTGGCTTCGGGGATGTCCACCAGGGTGGTGCCACGGGCGGGGTTGAGCACGGCTTGCGCGGCGCCTTCGCCGGCGACCAGTTGGCCGTTGATCAAGAGTTTGGTCTGCATGGTGAATCCTCCAGTGGGGGTTCGCTGATCCGGGTTGGAGCCCCCGCCACGCGGGCGGGGGCGGTTGTCACTTGCCGCTGCCGGCGACGCCTTCGCCACCCTTGGTCAGGTAGTAGGCGCCGAGGATCGGCAGCATGGTCACCAGCATCACCAGCATGGCGACGACGTTGGTCACCGGCACGTCGCGCGGGCGGCTGAGCTGGTTGAGCAGCCACAGCGGCAGGGTACGTTCGTGGCCGGCGGTGAAGGTGGTGACGATGATCTCGTCGAAGGACAGCGCGAAGGCCAGCATGCCGCCCGCCAGCAGGGCCGAGCCGAGGTTGGGCAGGATGATGTAGCGGAAGGTCTGCCAGCCGTCGGCGCCCAGGTCCATCGAGGCTTCGATGAGGCTGTGGGAGATGCGCCGGAAGCGCGCGATCACGTTGTTGTGGACGATCACCACGCAGAAGGTGGCGTGGCCGATGATGATGGTCAGCAGCCCCGGCTCCAGGCCCAGGCTCTTGAACGCCGAGAGCAGCGCGATGCCGGTGATGATGCCGGGCAGGGCGATGGGCAGATCAGCATCAGCGAGATGCTTTCCTTGCCGAAGAAGCTGCGCCGGTACAGTGCCGCCGAGGCCAGGGTGCCTAGCACCATGGCGATCAGCGTGGCGACGCAGGCGACCTGCAGCGACAGCTTGATCGACTCCAGCACGTCCTCGCGGGCGAAGGCCACGCTGAACCAGTGCAGGGTGAAGCCCTTGGGCGGGAAGCTGAAGGCCGCGTCCTCGGTGTTGAAGGCGTAGAGGAAGATGATCAGGATCGGGAAGTGCAGGAACACCAGCCCGCCCCAGGCGGCCGCTTTCAGGCCCCAGGATGCTTTCTCAGAGTGCATCGAATGCCCCCAGACGTTTGACGATGGAGAGGTAGACGGCGATCAGCACGATGGGCACCAGGGTGAAGGCGGCGGCCATGGGCATGTTGCCGATGGCGCCCTGCTGGGCGTAGACCATGCTGCCGATGAAGTAGCCGGGCGGGCCCACCAGCTGCGGCACGATGAAGTCGCCCAGGGTCAGGCTGAAGGTGAAGATCGAGCCGGCGGCTATGCCCGGGATCGACAGCGGCAGCACCACCTGCAGGAAGGTCTGGCGGGGCTTGGCGCCGAGGTCGGCGGAGGCCTGCAGCAGGTTCGGCGGCAGGCGCTCCAGGGAGGCCTGGATCGGCAGGATCATGAACGGCAGCCAGATGTAGACGAACACCAAAAAGCGCCCGAGGTGCGAGGTGGACAGGGTGCTGCCGCCGACGCCGGGGATGTCGAGGATGAACTGCAGCACCGGCTCCAGGCCGAACTGCTGGACGAACCACTGGGCCACGCCGCCCTTGGCCAGCAGCAGGGTCCAGGCGTAGGCCTTGACGATGTAGCTGGCCCACATGGGCATCATCACCGCGATGTAGAAGAACGCCTTGGTCTTGCCCGTGGTGTAGCGCGCCATGTAGTAGGCGATGGGGAAGGCCAGCATGCCGCTGGCGATCGACACCGCCACGGCCATGGCCAGGGTGCGCTGGATGATGTCGAAGTTGGCGGCCTGGAACAGCGCCGCGAAGTTCGCCAGGGTCAGGTCCGTGGACACCGCCATGGTGAAGTCGTCGAAGGTGTAGAAGCCTTGCCACAAGAGGCTCAGCAACGAGCCCAGGTAGATGGCGCCGAACCACAGCAGCGGCGGGATCAGCAGCATCGACAGGTACAGCGTCGGCCGGCGGTAGAGCAGGTTGGACAGGCGCCGCATGGCCCCGTTGGGGGCGGCCTGTGCCTGGGCGGTCAGGGTCGCGCTCATCTCACACGCCCTCGCTCAGCTGCACCATGGCCTCGCGGGCCCAGCGCACGGTGATGCGCTCGCCGGGCTGGAACGACGGCGCGGCGGCCTGCCACTGGTTGTTGGCCTGGCTGATGCACAGGTTCTGGCCGTTATCCAGGCGCAGCTCGTAGCGGGTGGCGGCGCCCTGGTACTGGATGTCGTGCAGCAGGCCGCTGATCTGCACCTCGCCGGCCAGGGCCGCCTCGGCCGTGGCGAAGCGGATGTGCTCGGGGCGGATGGAGAAGGGCTGCTCGTTGCCGGTCAGCTCCAGGGCCACGGCACCGCGCAGCACGTTGGAGGTGCCGACGAACTCGGCGACGAAGGGCGTGGCCGGCTGCATGTAGAGGTTGCGCGGGGTGTCGACCTGCTCGATGCGCCCCTTGTTGAACACCGCCACGCGGTCGGACATCGACAGCGCTTCGCTCTGGTCGTGGGTGACGAAGATGAAGGTGATGCCCAGCTGGCGCTGCAGCTTCTTCAGCTCGCTCTGCATCTGCTCGCGCAGCTTCAGGTCCAGCGCGCCCAGGGGCTCGTCCAGCAGCAGCACGCGGGGGCGGTTGACCAGGGCGCGGGCCAGGGCCACGCGCTGGCGCTGGCCACCGGAGAGCTGCGCCGGCTTGCGGTCGCCGTAGCCGGCCAGGGCCACCATGCCCAGGGCCTCTTCGGCGCGGTTCAGGCGCTCGGACTTGCCCACGCCCTTGACCTTCAGGCCATAGGCGACGTTGTCGCGCACGTTCATGTGGGGGAACAGCGCGTAGTCCTGGAACACGGTGTTGACGTCGCGCTGGTAGGGCGGCAGGCCGGCGGCCTCCTCGCCATGGATGCGGATGGAACCCGAGCTGGGCTGCTCGAAGCCGGCGATCAGGCGCAGGCAGGTGGTCTTGCCGGAGCCGGATGGGCCGAGCATGGAAAAGAACTCGCCGTCCTGGATATCGATGGATACCCGGTCGACGGCCTTGACCTCGCCGAAGAGACGGGAAACCTGGGTGAACTGGACTGCAAGCGTCATGGTGCGGTGCTCCGGTAAAGCGAAAAGGGTGCAGGTGTGGCGAAACGGCCCCCCGCCCGCAGGCGAGGGGGAAACTTCAGGTACTGCTTTGTATCCAGTGGGGTTCCGCGTTCGCGGGGGTGATCGGGCAACGGAGCGGTTCCGTGCCTGGTCATCCTCGCGAATGCGGGGGCCCACTCAAACGGAGGAGGCTGTCCAGTGGGTTCCCGCGTTCGCGGGAATGACGGTGCCATGGCGTGATTCCGCGCCTCGCCTCGTCATCCTCGCGATGCCGGGACCCGGTGAATTACCTGCCGCCCATGATGGCGATGTAGTCCTGGGTCCAGCGGCTATAGGGCACGAACTTGCCGCCCTGGGCCTGCGGGGTCTTCCAGAAGGCGATCTTGTCGAACTGGTCGAAGCCGTTGGTGGCGCAGCCTTCGGCACCGAGCAGCTCGCTGGCCTTGCAGCCGGCGGGAACGGCGGGAAGGGAGCCGAACCAGGCGGCGACGTCACCCTGGACCTTGGGTTCCAGGGACCAGTTCATCCACTTGTAGGCGCAGTTGGGGTGCTTGGCCTCGGCGTGCAGCATGGTGGTGTCGGCCCAGCCGGTGGCACCTTCCTTCGGTACCACGGAGGCGATCGGCTGCTTCTCCAGCTGCAGGGCGTTGACCTGGTACGGCCAGGCGCTGGAGGCGACCACGCCTTCGTTCTTGAAGTCGCTCATCTGCACCGTGGTGTCGTGCCAGTAGCGGTGGATCAGCGCGTGCTGCTTGCGCAGCAGGTCGAGCACGGCGCTGTACTGCTCTTCGTTCAGCTCGTAGGGGTCCTGGATGCCCAGGGCCGGCTGGGTGGCCTTCAGGTAGAGGGCGGCGTCGGCGATGTAGATCGGGCCGTCGTAGGCCTGCACGCGGCCCTTGTTGGCCTTGCCGTCGGGCAGGTCCTGGGCTTCGAAGAGGGTCGCCCAGCTGGTGGGCGCTTCCTTGAAGGTGTTGGTGTTGTACATCAGCACGTTGGGGCCCCACTGGTAGGGCGAGCCGTAGTGCTGGCCGTCCACCGTGTACCAGGGTGCGTCCTTCAGGCGCTCGTCGAGGTTCTTCCAGTTGGGGATCAGCGCGGTGTTGATCGGCTGCACGCGCTTGCCGTAGATCAGGCGCAGCGAGGCGTCGCCGGAGGCGGTGACCAGGTCGTAGCCGCCCTTGGCCATGAGGCTGACCATCTCGTCGGAGGTGGCGGCGGTCTTGACGTTGACCTTGCAGCCGCTGTCCTGCTCGAACTGGCTGACCCAGTCGTAGTTCTTGTCGGTCTGGCCGCGTTCGATGTAGCCGGGCCAGGCGATAATGTCGAGCTGGCCTTCGCCAGTGCCGACTTGTTTCAGAGGCTCGGCGGCCTGCAGGCTGGCGCTGGCCAGCAGGGCGGTGGAGAGCGCACTGAGCAGAGCGGTTTTGCGCGCGGACATTGATGTTCCCTCTTGTTGACTAGTTATTGGTCGGGGCAGTTGAACGTCGTTTCGCGGGCCTTCCGGCCTTTGTTGTTTTAGAAGTCCTGGCCGTGGCGCGCCATGATGTGGCGCACCACGCTGTAGTCCTGCAACGAGTCGCTGGACAGGTCCTTGCCATAGCCGGAGCGCTTCAGCCCGCCGTGGGGCATCTCGCTGGCCAGGGTGAAATGGGTGTTGATCCAGGTGCAGCCGTACTGCAGGCGGTTGGCCAGCTGGAAGGCCTTGTCGAGGTTCTGCGTCCACACCGAGGAAGCCAGGCCGTACTCGGAGTCGTTGGCCCAGTCCAGCGCCTGGTCGAGCTGGTCGAAGCGGGTCACGGTCACCACCGGGCCGAACACTTCGCGCTGGACGATCTCGTCGCCCTGCTTGCAGCCGGCCAGCAGGGTGGGCTGGTAGTAGAAGCCGGCGCCGGAATGCACGGCGGCACCGGTGACGCGCTCGATGTGCGGCTGGCCGAGGGCGCGCTCGACGAAGCTGGCCACGCGGTCGCGCTGGCGCGAGCTGATCAGCGGGCCGATCTCGTTGTCCTGGTCGCGCTTGCGAGCGAAGCGCAGGCTGGAAACAGCGTCGCCCAGTTCACTGACGAGGCGGTCATGGATGCCGGCCTGGGCATAGATGCGGCAGGCGGCGGTGCAGTCCTGCCCGGCGTTGTAGTAGCCGTAGGCGCGCACGCCCTGGACCACGGCCTCGAGGTCGGCGTCGTTGCAGACGATCACCGGCGCCTTGCCGCCCAGCTCCAGGTGGGTGCGCTTGAGGGTGCGGGCTGCGGTCTGGAGGATCTTCTGCCCGGTGACGATGTCGCCGGTGAGCGACACCATGCGCACCTTGGGGTGGCTGACCAGGTGGCTGCCGACGCCTTCGCCGCCGCCGGAGACGATGTTGATCACCCCGGCCGGGAGGATTTCCGCGAGGGCGGGGGCCAGGGCCAGGATCGACAGCGGGGTGTGTTCGGAGGGCTTGAACACCAGGGTGTTGCCCGCCGCCAGCGCCGGGGCGATCTTCCAGGCGGCCATCATCAGGGGGTAGTTCCAGGGCGCGATGGAGGCGACCACGCCCACCGGGTCGCGGCGCACCATGCTGGTGTGGCCGGGCACGTACTCGCCGGCGAGCTGGCCTTGCTGGCAGCGCACGGCACCGGCGAAGAAGCGGAACACGTCGGCGGTGGCGGAAATGTCGTCCTGGCGCGCCAGGTGCAGCGGCTTGCCGCAGTTCAGGGATTCCAGGCGGGCCAGTTGCTCGGCATTGGCCTCCACCGCATCGGCGATGGCCAGCAGGGCGGCGGCGCGCTGCGCGGGTGTGGTGCGGGACCAGCCGGCGAAGGCCTTGTGCGCGGCGAAGACGGCGGCTTCCACCTGCTCGATGGAGGCTTCGGCGATGGTGATCAGGGTTTCCCCGGTGGCGGGGTTGAGGATGGGCTCGGCCAGGCCTTCACCGATGACCAGTTGGCCTCCGATCAGCAAATGGGAATGCAGGGTGGGCGTGCTCGCAGTGCCGGCCATCTTCGGGGCTCTTTTCTTCCTGGGTTTTTGTTCTTCAGTCATGGCTGTGCTCCTGGCGGCGCCCGGCATGACTCTCTTTATAGGAAGCAGAGCCTAGTGGGCGGGCTTGAGGTCGACAAATTCTAAATATTGAAAGTGGCGTTCGATTAAATCGAAGGCTTGCGGGCGTTCGGCTGTTCGCGGGCCAGGGTGAGGAAGGGGTCCACCAGTGCCGGCCGCGCCGTGCCGCGACGCCAGGCCAGGCCCACGTCCAGCGGTTCGCCCAGGTCCACCAGCGGGCGCGCCTCGATGATGTCGCCCTCCAGGGACCAGGGGCGGTAGGTCATGTCCGGCTGGATGGACAGGCCGAGCCCGGCCGCCACCAGGCTGCGCACCGCTTCCACCGAGGCGGTGCGCAGGGTCACCTGGGGCGTGAGCCCGGCGCGGGACCAGATGCGCTGGGTGTGCAGGCCCATCTCGTCGGCGTTGAGCTGGATCAGCGGCTCGCCGGCTACGTCCGCCAGGCTGATGCTGTCGTGCTCCAGCAGCGGGTGCTGGGCGGGCAGCCAGAGGCGGTGGGGCGAGTGGGTGAGGACCTCGGTCTGCAGGGCGTGGCGGTCCTCCAGGTTGGAGAGGATGAGCACGCCGACATCGATCTCGCCGCTCACCAGCAGGTGTTCGATATAGGGGCGCTCGTCCTCCACCACGCGGGTCTTCACGTTGGGGTAGGCGCGCTGGAAGCGGGTGATCAGGTCGGCCAGGTAGTAGCCGGCCACCAGGCTGGTCACGCCGATGGTGAGGCTGCCGGCCACCTGGTCGGTGCTCTGCTGCAGGCTGCGCTTGGCGTTGTCCACGGTCGCCAGGATCAGGTGCGCCTGGCGCAGGAACTGGTGGCCCTGGTGGGTCAGGGACATGCCCTTGGCGTGGCGGTTGAACAGGCTGACGCCGATCTCCTCCTCCAGCTGCTGGATGGCCAGGGTCAGGGTGGACTGGGAGATGAACACCGCCTGTGCGGCGGCGGAGATGGAGCCCGTCTCGGCGACGGCGATGAAGTGGCGGATCTGGCGCAGGGTCATCATGGGGCGGGTTTCCGCAGGTGGAAATGCTGCGCGACAGTATGGTTTATCGAAAATCGAGTGGGTGATTCTTTTTTATCGAATGCTTCTTGTCTTTTGCAGGATGGGCCTGATGTCAGTCCGGCGGTCGGGGCGGGGCCGGCGCAGCGGCAATATCCCGAAGCAATCCGGCGCTCACGTGCCTGGAAACTCGGCGGCTAGAGTGCAGTCCATCAGAAGATTCGCCCACCGAAGGAGGTTGTGATGAACACCCGTGGATTGCTCGATCAACTGCTCAAATCCGGCCAGGACCTGCTGCAACAGAAGACCGGCGGCAAGTCCGGCGGCTTCACAGGCGGTGGCTCCGGCGGCGTGGGCGGCAACCTCGGCAGCCTGCTCGGCGGCGCCGGTGGCGGCGCGCTGGCGGCCGGTGCGCTGGGCCTGCTGCTGGGCAACAAGAGCGCCCGCAAGCTGGGCGGCAAGGCATTGACCTATGGCGGCCTGGCCGCGCTGGGCGTGCTGGCCTACAAGGCCTACGGCAACTGGCAGGCCAAGCAGGCCAACGCGCCCCAGGGCGAGCCGCAGACCCTCGACCGCCTGCCTGCGCCCCAGGCCGAGCAGCACAGCCAGGCCATCCTCAAGGCGCTCGTGGCGGCGGCCAAGGCCGATGGCCATGTCGACGCCCGCGAGCGCCAGCTGATCGAAGGCGAGCTGGGCAAGCTGACCCGGGATGCCGAGCTGCAGTCCTGGCTGGAGCTGGAGTTGAACAAGCCGCTGGACCCCGCCGACGTGGCCCGTGCCGCACGCACGCCGGAAATGGCCGCGGAGATGTACCTCGCCAGCGTGCTGATGGTGGACGAGGAGCACTTCATGGAGCGCGCCTACCTCGACGAGCTGGCCCGCCAGCTCAAGCTCGACCCCGCGCTCAAGGCCGAGCTGGAAGGGCAGGTCCGCCAGGAATTGCAGGGCAGCTAGGTCCCTGCAGAGGTGCCTGCACGTCCGATCGCGAATGAACTGGCTCCTGCAGGGGGCCGCTGTGCGCCGTTGGGCGACTGAAGTCGCCCCTGCAGCGCCCGGCGGGTGGGCATGACCGCTGCGTAGGGTGGAGGTCGCCCTTGGCCTCCACCAGGCGGAGCCGGGCCCTGACACCCATGATGGGCTTCGCGGTGCTCGCCGAATGGCGATGGCCTTGCTCGGCTGTGGCACCGCCCATCCCCCCAACACGCCCGGCACGATTTCTCGTTTCTGCCAGACTTCCAGGCGGGCCCGCCAAAGGGCCGATGCCCCGTTGCGCTTTGTCTTGCAAGGACGTGGGGCGAGTCTCTAGAGTCGCCGCTCAATGACGCGCGCGATGTCCGGCGCGGTAAGCGACAAGGTCTGGCAAGCGGGGGTCTACGTGAAGAACTGGTCGGTGCGGCTAAGAATCCAGGCGAGTTTCGCCATCATCATCGCGATCATGGTGCTCATGGCCGTCACTTCCTATATGCGCTTGTTCACGGTGCAGAAGGGGGCGGAGCGCCTGGCGCAGGACGCCATGCCCGGCATGTTCCTCATCACCCAGGTACGCAGTGCCTGGACCGATGTGTTCATCCAGACCCTGGAGCGCGTGGGTGCCTCCGACCAGCCGCTGGAGAAGGTCGACCTGGACAACCTGCGCCTGCTCGACGAACGGCTCGACGGTGTCGTGGCCGACTACCGCAAGACCGTCCGCGACGACAACGACCTGGCGCTCCTGGAGAGCTTCAACCAGAGCCGCAAGCGCTATGACGCGGTCCTTTCCACGGTTATCGAGTTGCACCAGCAGAAGCGACTGGGCGAAGCCCGCTCGCTGCTCACCGGCGACCTCACCAAGCTGTGGAACGACGGACGCAATGGCCTGACCGAGCTCATCAGTTACAACCGCAAGACCGCCGAGGAGGCGACCGGCAACATCGTCGACGCCGCGCGCAATGCCGAGCTGAGCATGATCGTCTCGGTGCTCCTGGCCGTCGCCGCCGCTTTCGTCTGTGGAGCCTTGCTGGTGCGGGCCATCACCGAGCCGGTGCAGCGCGTGGTGCAGAACCTCCAGGCGCTCGCCTCGGGCGATCTCACCGCGCGCCTGCACCTTGGCCGCAAGGATGAGTTCGACTCCATCGAGACGGGCTTCAACAGCATGGCGGAGGAGTTGAAGAGCCTGGTATCCCAGGCCCAGCGGTCCTCGGTGCAGGTCACCACCTCGGTGACCGAGATTGCCGCGACCACGCGCCAGCAGCAGGCAACCGCCACCGAGACGGCGGCCACCACTACGGAAATCGGTGCCACGTCACGTGAGATCGCCGCCACGTCGCGGGACCTGGTGCGCACCATGACCGAGGTTTCCGGCGCCGCCGAGCAGACCTCCACCCTGGCCGGCTCCGGCCAGCTGGGCCTGGCGCGAATGGAGGAGACCATGCACCAGGTGATGGGCGCCGCCGACCTGGTCAACGCCAAGCTGGCGATCCTCAACGAGAAGGCCGGCAACATCAACCAGGTGGTCACCACCATCGTCAAGGTCGCGGATCAGACCAACCTGCTTTCCCTCAACGCCGCCATCGAGGCGGAGAAGGCCGGCGAATACGGCCGCGGGTTCGCCGTGGTGGCGACCGAGGTGCGCCGCCTGGCCGACCAGACGGCCGTGGCCACCTACGACATCGAGCAGATGGTGCGCGAGATCCAGTCTGCCGTCTCCGCCGGGGTGATGGGCATGGACAAGTTCTCCGAGGAGGTGCGCCGCGGCATGTCCGAGGTCGGCCAGGTCGGCGAGCAGCTGTCGCAGATCATCCAGCAGGTGCAGGCCCTGGCGCCGCGTGTGCAGATGGTCAACGAAGGCATGCAGGCGCAATCCACCGGCGCCGAACAGATCAACCAGGCCCTGGTGCAGCTGGGCGAGGCTTCGGGGCAGACGGTGGAGTCCCTGCGCCAGGCCAGCTCCGCGATCGATGAGCTCAACCACGTCGCCCAGGGCCTGCGGGCCGGCGTCAGCCGCTTCAAGGTCTGAGATGACGACCCGCGCGACTGGCCAGCAGCCCCGTCGTGGGCAGCTCTACCTGCTGTTCGGCATGGGCAGCGACCGCTATGCCCTGGACGTACGCGACGTGCTGGAGGTGATGCCCCTGCGCCGTCTCAAGCGCCTGCCCGAGGCGCCTGCCTGGGTGGCCGGCGTCTTCGACTGGCGCGGTACACCAGTGCCGGTTCTGGATCTCGGCGCCCTGGCTTTCGACGAGCCCGCCCGCCCGCGTACCAGTACCCGGCTGGTGATGGTGCGCTACGCCGGACATAGCCTCGGCCTGGTCCTGGAGCAGGCCACCGAGACCCTGCGCTGCCAACCCGAGGCGTTCCAGGACTACGGGCTGGATGGGGGCGAGGCGCGTTACCTGGGGCCGGTTTTCCGCACTGCACAAGGGCTGGTGCAGCGTGTCGAGA
Source organism: Pseudomonas sp. 57B-090624 (assembly GCF_003234055.1). Taxonomy (NCBI): domain Bacteria; kingdom Pseudomonadati; phylum Pseudomonadota; class Gammaproteobacteria; order Pseudomonadales; family Pseudomonadaceae; genus Pseudomonas; species Pseudomonas sp. 57B-090624. The sequence continues at coordinate 36,129 of NZ_QKRU01000036.1, read as the reverse complement.
TCGCCGAGCTGCTCGGTGAAGAGGCACGCGCGCTGCTGTTCCCGGCCGATGCGGAGGCCGCATCATGACCCCGCGCTTCGAGCGTCTGCTCAAGGAGCGCATCGGCCTTGACGTCGAATCGGTCGGCCGCGAGCTGGTGGAGCGCGCCATACGCCTGCGCATGCAGGCCAGTGGTTGCCGGGACGTGGACGAGTACTGGCTGAGCCTGGAATCGTCCCACGGCGAGCAGCAGGCCCTGGTCGAGGCCGTCGTGGTCCCCGAGACCTGGTTCTTCCGCTACCCCGAGTCTTTCGTGGCCCTGGCCCGGCTGGCCTTCGAGCGCCTGCCGCGCCTCGCCTCCGGGCGCCCGCTGCGGGTGCTGAGCCTGCCCTGCTCCAGTGGCGAGGAGCCGTACTCCATCGTCATGGCGCTGCTCGATGCAGGCTTTGCCCCGGCACTATTCCAGGTGGATGCGCTGGACGTCAGCGAGAAGGTGCTGGAGCGCGCGCGCCAGGCCGTCTACGGGCGCAACTCGTTCCGTGGCGAGGAACTGGGCTTCCGTGATCGCCACTTCCTGGCCGTCGAGGAGGGCCACGTCCTCACCGAGCAGGTCCGGCGCAAGGTGAACTTCCGCCACGGCAACCTGCTGGGGCCGGGCCTGTTGGCGGGCGAGGCGCCCTATGACTTCGTGTTCTGTCGCAACCTGCTGATCTACTTCGACCGGCCCACCCAAAGCCAGGTGTTGGCGGTGCTCAAGCGTCTGATGTGTCCTGACGGGGCGCTGTTCGTCGGTCCTGCCGAAGCCAGCCTGCTGAGCCAGGACGGCATGCGTGCGCTGGATCTGCCGCAGTCTTTCGTGTTCCTGGCGGGCGTGGCCAGGGCGCCACGCGCCGTCGCGCCGAGTCCACGGGTCGCTTCCGCTCCGGTGCCTGCCCCGGCCCCTGCCCCACGAAGGGCTGCCCCGCCAGCGTTCCGCCCGGCGCCCGTTGCCCCGCGCCCGGCACCGGTCGGGCGCGGCCAGGAGGCCGCTGGCGAGCTGTTGGAGATCGCCCGGCTGGCCAACGGCGGCAACAGCATCGAGGCCCGCGCCGCCTGCGAGCGCCACCTGGCCGCCCATGGCCCTTCGGCGGCGGTGTTCTACTGGCTGGGCCTGCTCTGCGATGTGGCCGGCCAGCAGCGCGAGGCGCAGGACTACTACCGCAAGACCCTCTACCTGGAGCCCGGGCATGCCGAGGCCCTGGCCCACCTGGCGGCGCTGCTCGCCGCGCGCGGCGACCTGGCGGGGGCCAGGCGGTTGCAAGAGCGCGCCAGCCGTGGAGTGAGCGACCATGATCGATAGCCGCGTCATACGCCTCGACGACAGCACGCAGGCGCCCATCGACGACTGCTGGAACCGTATCGGCGTGCACGGCGACAAGAGCTGCGAACGCCTGCAGGCGCATATCCACTGCCGCAACTGCGAGGTGCATGCGCTGGCGGCCACCCGGCTGCTGGACCGCTATGCGCTGCACCGCGAGGTGGAAGAGGAGCAGGCGTCCGCTGAGGAGGACCTCGGCGAGACCCGTTCGACGCTGGTCTTCCGTCTCGGGGACGCCTGGCTGGGGCTCGCCACGCGACAGCTGGTCGAAGTGGCGCCCCAGTCGTTGATCCACTCCCTGCCGCACCAGCGCTCCCTCGGCCTGCTCGGGGTAACCAACGTGCGCGGCGCGCTGGTCGCCTGCCTGTCGCTGGTGGAAGTGCTTGGCCTGGAAGCGGGGGGCGGCGTGGTGACGGAGCGCCGCGTGGTGCCGCGCATGCTCATCGTCGCCAGCGGGGACGGCCCCGTGGTGACGCCGGTGGATGAGGTCGACGGGATTCATGCCATCCCCCTGCACGCCGTGCTGGAAGGGGGCCGCGGCACCGCCCAGGTAGCCCGCCCCTTCGCCGCCGGCGTGGTGCAGTGGCGAGGGCGCAGTATCACCCTGCTGGACGAGGCGATGCTGCAGCAGGCCATCGCCAGGAGCCTCGGATGACCCCGGACCAGATGCGCGATGCGTCGTTGCTGGAACTGTTCAAGCTGGAGGCCGAGGCGCAGACCCAGGTGCTCAGTAGTGGGCTGATGGTGCTGGAGCGCAACCCGCGCCAGGCCGACCAGCTCGAAGCCTGCATGCGCGCCGCCCACTCGCTCAAGGGGGCTGCGCGCATCGTCGGCATCGAGGCTGGCGTGCGCATCGCCCACGTGATGGAAGACTGCCTGGTGGGCGCCCAGGAGGGGCGCCTGCAGTTGCAGTCCGAGCATGTCGACGCGTTGTTGCAGGGCTCCGACCTGCTGCTGCGCCTGGGCTCGGCGGCGGGTGCCGACTGGGCCGACAAGGACGGTCGCGCGCAGATCGATGCCCTGGTGGAGCGTCTGCAGGCCTTGGCCAGCGGGCAGCGCGTGGCCCCTCGCGAGCCGGGCGCCCGCTACGAGCCGGTTGCCGAATCCGTGGTCCTGCCCACCGTGGCGGCACCCGAGGAGGAGCACCTGGCATCCGCTCCAGCGACCGGCGAGAGCCGGGACCGGGTGCTGCGGGTGAGCGCCGAACGCCTCGATCACCTGCTGGATATCTCCAGCAAGTCGCTGGTGGAGTTCCAGCGCATCAAGCCCCTGGGGGATGCGTTGCAGCGCCTCAAGCGCCTGCAGGCCAGCGCGGCACGCACGCTCGACGGGGTGCGCGAGGCGGTGCAGGACGACGCTATGGACGCCCCCTCCCGCGCCATGCTGGCCGAGGCCAGGCAGTTGCTCGGCGAGTGCCAGCAGATGCTCGCCCGGCACATGGCCGACCTCGATGAGTTCGGCTGGCAGGGTGGCCAGCGCGCGCAGTTGATGTACGACGCTGCGCTGGCCTCGCGCATGCGCCCGTTCGCCGATGTGCTCGTCGGCCAGGCCCGCATGCTGCGCGATCTCGGCCGTTCCCTCGGCAAGCAGGTGCGCCTGGACATAGAAGGCGAGAACACCCAGGTCGACCGCGATGTGCTGGAGAAGCTCGAAGCGCCGCTCACCCACCTGCTGCGCAATGCCGTGGACCATGGCATCGAGAGCCCCGCGCAGCGAATCGCCCGTGGCAAGCCGGAGGAAGGGCGCATCCTCCTCAGCGCGCGCCACCACGCCGGCATGCTGGTGCTGGAGCTGCGTGACGATGGCGCCGGGGTCGACCTGGAGCGCCTGCGTGCTGCGGTCATCGAACGCGGCTTCGCCAACGCCGAGACCGGCGCGCGACTGAGCGAGGAGGAACTGCTGGCCTTCCTCTTCCTGCCCGGCTTCAGCATGCGCGGGCAGGTCACCGAGGTGTCCGGTCGCGGTGTCGGGCTGGATGCCGTGCAGCACATGGTCCGTCAGTTGCGCGGTGGCGTGCGCATGGAGCAGCGCCAGGGCGAAGGCACCCGCTTTCATCTGGAGGTGCCGCTGACCCTGTCGGTGGTACGCAGCCTGGTCGTGGAAATCGGCGGCGAGGCCTATGCCTTCCCCCTGGCGCACATCGAGCGCATGACCCGCGTGCCCGCCGAGGCCTTGGTGCAACTCGAAGGCCGCCAGCATTTCTGGCATGAAGAGCGGCATGTCGGCCTGGTAGCCGCCAGCCAGATATTGCAACGCCCGGAGGGCGATGCCGGCGGGGACGGCCTGGCGGTGGTGCTGGTGCGGGAGCGTGAGGCGCTCTACGGCATCGTCGTCGACCGCTTCATCGGCGAGCGCACCCTGGTGGTGATGCCGCTGGACCCGCGCCTGGGCAAGGTCCAGGACGTTTCCGCCGGCGCGCTGCTGGACGATGGCACGCCGGTGCTGATCCTCGATGTCGAGGACATGCTCAAGTCGGTCGGCAAGCTGCTCGGCAGCGGCCGCCTGGAACGTGTCGGCGGCCTGTCCCGGCAGGGCGCCGGCCATCGACGCAAGCGGGTGCTGGTGGTGGATGACTCGCTCACCGTGCGCGAGCTGGAGCGCAAGCTGCTGCTCGGCCGTGGCTACGAAGTGGCGGTGGCGGTGGATGGCATGGACGGCTGGAACGCATTGCGTTCGGAAGCCTTCGACCTGCTGATCACCGACATCGACATGCCGCGCATGGACGGCATCGAGCTGGTGACCCTGGTGCGCCGCGACAGCCGGCTGCAATCGCTGCCGGTGATGGTGGTGTCCTACAAGGACCGTGAAGAAGACCGGCGCCGTGGCCTGGATGCCGGCGCCGACTACTATCTGGCCAAGGCCAGTTTCCACGACGAGGCGTTGCTTGACGCGGTGGTCGTGCTGATCGGAGAGGCACAGGGATGAGGATAGGAATCGCCAATGACATGCCCCTGGCGGTCGAGGCGCTGCGTCGCGCCCTGGCCCGCGAGCCGGCTCACCAGATCGTCTGGATCGCGGGCAACGGCGCCGAAGCGGTGCGTTTCTGCCAGGAAGACACCCCGGACCTGGTGCTGATGGACCTGCTGATGCCGGAGATGGATGGCACCGAGGCGACCCGGCGGATCATGGCCCAATCCCCCTGCGCCATCCTCATCGTCACCGTCGACAAGGAGCAGAACATCCACCGTGTGTTCGAGGCGATGGGCCAGGGCGCCCTGGACGCCGTGGACACGCCCGCCCTGGGCGCCGACCACGAGCGCGACGCCTCGGCACTGCTGCGCAAGATACAGAACATAGGCTGGCTGATCGGGCAGCGCGTGGGCAGTCGCGGGGCTCGCGAGCCCTCGTGCCGGCAGTTGGTGGCCATCGGTGCCTCGGCCGGCGGGCCCGCGTCCCTGGCGCAGTTGCTCAAGCAGTTGCCGGCCGACTTCGCGCCGGCGGTGATGCTGGTGCAGCACGTCGACGAGACCTTCGCCGCCGGCATGGCCGAGTGGCTGGGCAGCGAGTCCAGCCTGCCGGTGCGCCTGGCTCGCGAGGGCGATCAGCCGCAACCCGGCCACGTGATGCTGGCGGGCACCAATAACCACATGCGCCTGCTGCGCAATGGTGAGCTGGCCTATACCGAGGAGCCTCGCAGCCACGTCTACCGGCCTTCCATCGACGTGTTCTTCGACAGCCTGGTGGCGCATTGGCGGGGCGATGCGGTGGGCGTGTTGCTCACCGGCATGGGCCGCGATGGTGCGCAGGGGCTCAAGGCCATGCGTGACCGGGGCTTTCTCACCATTGCCCAGGACCAGGCGAGCAGCGCCGTATACGGCATGCCCAAGGCGGCGGCAGCGCTGGATGCCGCCGTGGAAATCCTGCCCTTGCAGCGGATCGCACCGAGGCTCGTGGAAGCGTTCTCGCGATGATGGCTGCCCGGGGCGACAGTATTTTTTGGCGGCGGCCTACCTGTGACACGCATTATCATGGGCCGCGCACTCGATGCAGTGTGCGTGTCGCGTAAGGCCCGTGGGCCCGGAGAACGTTATGCATTACCCCTATCGCAATCAGGCCGAAATGCACTCGATTACCGAGAACAAGGTGATGGTGCTGCTGGTCGATGATCAGGCGATGATCGGCGAGGCGTTGCGCCGCGCCCTGGCCGATGAAGCCGGAATCGACTTCCATTTCTGTGCGGACCCGCAGACGGCCGTCGAGGTCGCCCGGCAGATAAGGCCGACGGTGATCCTCCAGGACCTGGTGATGCCCGGCGTGGACGGCATCAGCCTGCTGGCCGACTATCGCGCCGCCGCCGAGCTGCGTGACGTGCCCATCATCGTGCTGTCGACCCGTGACGACGCCGCGGTCAAGAGCACCGCATTCGCCGCCGGCGCCAACGACTACCTGGTCAAGCTGCCCGACTCCATCGAGCTGGTGGCACGCATCCGCTACCACTCGCGCTCCTACCTCGCCCTGCAACAGCGCGACGAGGCCTACCGTGCCCTGCGCGAGAGCCAGCAGCAGTTGCTGGAGGCCAACCTGGTGCTGCAGCGGCTGATGAACTCCGACGGCCTCACCGGCCTGTCCAACCGCCGTCACTTCGACGAGTACCTGGAAATGGAATGGCGCCGTGCCTTCCGCGAGCAGACCTCGTTGTCCCTGCTGATGATCGATGTGGACTATTTCAAGGGCTACAACGATCACTTCGGCCATGTCGCCGGGGATGATGCCCTGCGCCGCGTGGCCGAGACCCTGCGCGAGTCCTGCACGCGTTCCTCCGACCTGGCCGCGCGCTATGGCGGCGAGGAGTTCGCCATGGTCCTGCCGGGCACTTCCAGCGGCGGCGCCCGCCTGCTGGCGGAAAAGGTACGGCGTGCGGTAGAGGCTCTGGCCATCCCCCATGACCTGCCCCAGGACGGGGCCTCGCTGAGCGTGAGCATCGGCGTCTCGACCCTCACGCCCAAGGCTGGCCAGGTATCGCTGTTGCTGGTGGATCTCGCCGACCAGGGGCTCTACACGGCCAAGAACAACGGTCGCAACCAGGTGGGGCTGGTTGCCGATGCGCCCGGCACATAGCCATTTCGTGCGCCGCCGGGAGAACCGCCCCGCTCTCGTGGGGGCGGACTCATTCGCGAACGGTCTTCCCCGGGCGCATCGTCCTTTTGCAGTACGCCCGTCGATGCGGCGCCTCGAAAAAGCCGGTGTAGGTAAAAGGCGACCTCCACCCTAGGTATCGATCAGGTCCACAGGGTGGGCCGACCTTGCAGGGGCGACTTCGGTCGCCAGGCGGCATCTGGCGCCGCCGCTCTGCGCGGGGCGAATGCCGGTCTCCCCGATTCCCGTGGCCTTCACGCCGAGCGCTCGCCCTGCGGCGGCCGCGCGCCATGGAACACCACCCGGTTGCGTCCTTCGTGCTTGGCGCGGTAGAGCGCCTGGTCGGCCAGCTCCAGGGCCTCGCCCAATTGCGCGGAGTCCTGGGGCCAGAGGGCGCCGCCGATGCTGCAGCCGATGTTCAGGCGCAGTTCGCCCAGCTGGATGGGGTCGCCCAGTGACTGCAGGGTACGCAGCGCCACCTGGCGGGCCTGCTGGGCGGCCTCGCCTTCCGGGACCTGGAGGATCATCAGGAACTCGTCCCCGCCAAGCCGCGCCACCAGGTCGCCTTCGCGCAGGCTGGCGCGCATGCGGGCGGCGGCCTCGCGCAGTACCTGGTCGCCCACCGAGTGGCCGTGGTTGTCGTTGACCGGCTTGAAACCGTCCAGGTCGAGGTAGAGCAGGGCCAGGGAGCTCTTGCCCAGCTGGCTGCGCTGCTGCACGCGGGGCAGGTGTTTTTCCAGGGCGGTGCGGTTGGGCAGGCCGGTGAGCGGGTCGTGGTGGGCGAGGCTTTCCATCAGGCCCAGGGCGTTCTGCTGCTGGGTCAGGCTTTCCACCAACTGGCGGATCGATTGGCTGAGGGTGCGGATCTCGCGGGTGCCCTGGTCGTCGGGTATCACCGCGATCTCGCCGGCTCGCAGGCGGTCCGCCGCGGCGGCGATCTCCCGCAGCGGCCGGGTGATGCGCCCGGCCAGGACCCAGCCGATGAAGGCGAAGATCACCGCCAGGGCCGCGCCCCAGATATAGATGTCGCGCTGCAGTTCCACCGAGGGGGCGAAGGCTTCCTCGACCGATTGCCGGGCGATCACCGTCCAGCCCAGGCCCTTGTAGTCCTGGTAGCCGGTGCTGCGGGCGAAACCGGTGAGCCAGGTGCCGCCATCGGGCCATTCCTGAACCCGCCAGTAGTGGGTGTCGCCCTGGTCGAGGGCGGCCAGGTGCAGGCGCTGACCGATCATGGCGCGCGGGCCGAGGAGCACGGTGCGGTCGCTGCCGATGATGAAGAACTCGACCTTGCGCCGTTGCTGCATGGGTTCGAGCAGCGAGCGGCGCACATCGTCGGCCCAGGCCCAGGACAGGTGCGAGGCGAGCACCCCGACCGTGGCGCCGTCCAGGCCCTTCACCGGCATGGCGATGTCGACGAACTTCATCGCCTCGCCGGTGGGGTTGGGCAGCAGCTTGGCCAGCAGCACGGCTTCGTGCACGTCGCCGATGAACAGGCCCTTGATGCCGTTGATGTACACCGGGCGCTGGCTGAGGCTGGCGCCTTCGAGTACGCCGTTGCTGGAGGCCAGCACGGTGCCGGCCGGGTCGGTGTAGCCGATCCAGGCGATCTCGTGCAGTTCGTGCTGCAGGCTGTCGAGCAGGCCGCGGACCTGGGCGATGTCGTCGGGCTGGCGCAATGCGCGCAGCTGGCTGAACACCTGCAGCACCTTGGCGCGGTCGGCCATGTCGCGGTCCAGGCGGTCGATCATCTGGAAGGAGACTTCCGCCAGGTCCTGGCCGATCTCCTCGCGCATGCGCAGGCTGGAGTCGTGGCCGATCAGGGTGCCCAGCAGCCAGCACAGCGCGCCTACCAGCAGGGCGACGAGCAGGGCGATACGGCTGCGCAGGCTGTGCGTGGCTTGCATGGGGAATCTCCGGAGGGCGGGCGAGGGCTGCGGGGCCGCACTGAAAGCTTAGCCCAGCGGCGGCGGGGCCATTTCCACACAATCTCCACGGGCGCTGCAAATTGCGTCCACACAGGGGCGGGAACATGGCTGCACGAACATTTTTCCTGGAGTGCGCCGCATGTATCGCCTGTCCCTGCCTTCCCTTTCGCCCGGCCGCTGGCTGCTGGCGTTGTTCCTCGCCCTGGTCGGCGTGGCACCGTGCCTGGCCGAGGATGCCTCGGAGCGCGGCGAGAGCCCCTATTTCGCCGTGGACAACGCCGAGCCGGGCGTCGACGGCCTGCCGCTGAAGTCCACCCGCGTGGAGGTGCAGGTGCTGGGCGTGATCGCCAACGTCAAGGTCATCCAGCAGTACCGCAACGAGGGGGCGCGGGCCCTGGAGGCGCGCTATGTGTTCCCCGGCTCCACCCGTGCGGCGGTGCACGGCCTGACCGTGCGCCTGGGCGACCGTGAGCTGCAGGCGCAGATCCGCGAGAAGCAGAGCGCCCAGCGCGAGTACCAGGAGGCGAAGAGCGCTGGCAAGACCGCCGCGCTGCTGGAGCAGGAGCGCGCCAATGTGTTCCAGATGAGCGTGGCCAATATCCTCCCGGGCGACGTGGTGGACGTGGAGCTGCGCTACACCGAGCTGCTGCTGCCCACCGACGGCACCTACCACTTCGTCTTCCCGACCGTGGTCGGGCCGCGCTACAACGGCGCGCCGGGGCAGGAGAGCCACAAGGCCGAGGCGTGGAGCTCCACGCCGCACCTGGCCGAGGGCGACCCCGGTCGCAGCGCCTTCTCGATGCAGGTCGACCTGCAGTCGCCCACCGCCATCGGCGAGGTCGCCTCGCGCACCCATCGCATCGTCCGGCAGGTGGTCGCGCCCCGGCACACCCGGGTGACCCTGGAGGAGGGGCAGGGGCCGGGCAACGACCGCGACTTCATCCTCGACTACCGCCTGGGCAGCGAGGTGTTCGAGAGCGGCGTGCTGCTCGCCCGTGGCGCCGAGGAGAACTTCTTCCTGGCCATGGTGGCGCCGCCGGCCGCGGTGAAGCCCGGCAGCATCGTGCCGCGCGAGTACATCTTCGTGGTGGATATCTCCGGCTCCATGCACGGCTTCCCGCTGGATACCACCAAGGTCCTGCTGCGCCGCCTGGTCGGCGGCCTGCGCCCGGTGGACAGCTTCAACGTGCTGCTGTTCTCCGGCAGCAGCAGCCTGCTGGCGCCGCAGTCGCAGCCAGCCACCAAGGCCAACATCGAGCAGGCGCTGGTGATGCTCGACACCCAGATGGGCAGCGGCGGCACCGAGCTGCTGCCGGCCTTGCGCCAGGCGCTGGCGATGCCGGCGGATGCCGAGCGCTCGCGCAGCTTCGTGGTGGTCACCGATGGCTACGTGACGGTGGAAACCGAGGCCTTCGAGCTGGTGCGCAAGAACCTCGGCAAGGCCAACCTGTTCGCCTTCGGCATCGGCAGCTCGGTGAACCGCGAGCTGATCGAGGGCCTGGCCCGGGCCGGGCAGGGCGAGCCCTTCGTGGTGCTCGACGACAGCTCGGCGCAGGCCGAAGCCGAGCGCCTGCGGCGGATGATCGACTCGCCCGTGCTGGTGCACCCGAAGCTGTCGTTCAGCGGCCTGGAAACCTACGACGTCGAACCGGTGGCGCTGCCGGACCTGTTCGCCCAGCGCCCGCTGGTGATGTTCGGCAAGTGGCGCGGCGAGCCCCGTGGCGTGCTGCAGGCCGAAGGTATGGCCGCCAGCGGCCCGTGGCGCACCGAGGTGCCGATCGAGGCGGGCAAGGTGATCGAGGGTGACCAGGCGTTGACCCATCTGTGGGCGCGGCACCGCATCGCCTCGCTGGTGGACCAGGAAAGCCTGGACGGCGGCTTCGGCTACAGCCAGCAGATCCTCGACCTCGGTCTGAAGTACGGCCTGCTGACCCCCTACACCTCGTTCATCGCGGTGGACCAGGTGGTGCGTAACCCCGACCCCGCCGGCAGCACCACGGTCAAGCAGCCGCTGCCGTTGCCCCAGGGTGTGAGTGCGCAGGCCATCGGCACCGCCGGCGCGGCTCCCGCCACCGCCGCCCTGCAGGTATCGAGCACGCCGGAGCCGGGCACCTGGGCGATGCTGGCACTGGCGTTGCTGGGCATGGGCTGGGCGACGCGCCGCCAGGTGCGGGGGTGAAGGCTCGCGCACTGCCGGGCTGGGCCTGGCTGCTGCCACCGGTGCTGGCGCTGTGGCCGGTGTGGCTGTGGAGCTTGCGGCGCATGGGCGACGGCTCGGACGACCCCTACGGGGTGGTTGCGCTGATCGCCCTGCTGCTGGGCCTGGGGCGTGAGCGCCGGGGCTTTTCGGCGGTGCCCCGGCGCGGGTGGTTGCTGGTGTCGCTGGGGCTGGCGCTCCTCGGCAGCGCGCTGATCCCGGCGCTGGGGCGTGGCGTGCTCGCGGTGCTGGCGGTGATCGCCACCACCCTGGCGCTGCGCCGCCCGGGCCAGCCGGTGCTGGCATGGCTGGGGCTGGGGTTGCTGGCGCTGCCGATCCTCTCGTCGCTGCAGTTCTTCGCCGGCTATCCGCTGCGCCTGGTCACCGCCGAAGCCAGCCTCTGGCTGCTGCGCGGGCTGGGGCGGGAGGTGCTGCGCCAGGGCACGGCGCTGGAAGTGGGCGGGCAACTGGTGATGGTGGATGCGCCCTGCTCGGGCGTGCACATGGCCTGGGTGGCCTACTTCACGGCCTTCGCCACTGCCGCCTGGCTGCGCCTCGGCGACGGGCAACTCCTGCGACGCCTGCCGTGGATCGGGCTGCTGGTGCTGGGGGGCAACAGCCTGCGCAACACCCTGCTGGTGCTGCAGGAGACCGGGCAGGCGGGCTGGCCCGGCTGGATGCACGAGGCCACCGGGCTGGTGGTGTTCGTCGGCGTCTGCGCGCTGGTGCTGCGCACCGTGGCGGCAGGGCAGGGTGCAGGCGTGCCGCTGCCGGCGGCGAGCGTGGCCACGGCGTCGCCCTGGCAGGGCGGTCGCGCTCTGGTGGCCGGGGCGTTCCTGTTGCTGGGGCTGGCCGCGCTGCCGGGGCGGGCTGTCGTGGAGGCGTCGCCGGACTCGGCCTTCGTCGAATGGCCGCAGCGCTTCGACGGCGAACGGCTGCGCCCCCTGGCACTCTCGAAGGTGGAGCAGCGCTTCGCCGAGCAGTTCCCCGGCGCCATCGCCCGCTTCAGCACGGGCTCGCGGGTGGTCACCCTGCGCCATGTCACGGCGCCCACGCGCAAGCTGCACCCGGCTGCCGACTGCTACCAGGGCCTGGGTTACGTGATTCGCGCCATCGCCTTGCGCCAGCGACCCGGCAACCGCGGGCTGCAGCGCTGTTTCGTCGCCGAGGGGCGTGGGCCGGCGCAGCAGGTCTGCGAGTACATCGAGGACGCCGCCGGGCAGAGCTTCAGCGACAATTCCGCCTGGTACTGGGCGGCGCTCAGCGGCGCCTCCACCGGGCCCTGGCGGGCGGTGACGGTGGCCGAAGCGCTCTAGCGCGGACAGTGGTCGGGCGGGCTGCCCGGCCGGTTTCGAGTCGGGTATACTCGCCGGCTTTTCCGAAAGTTTTGCCTGAGAGCGCTTCCAGCCATGGAAATCAACCCGATCCTGAACAGCATCAAGGACCTCTCCGACCGCACCCAGACCATTCGGGGGTATCTTTGACTACGATCACAAGCATGATCGTCTCGTCGAAGTAAACCGCGAACTCGAAGACCCCAACGTCTGGAACAACCCGGAGTACGCCCAGAATCTCGGCCGCGAGCGCTCGCAACTGGCGCAGATCGTCGAGACCCTGGATGAGCTGACCGGCGGCCTGGCCGACTCCCGCGACCTGCTCGACATGGCGGTCGAGGAGAACGACGAAGGCGCCGTGAACGACGTCGCCACCGAAGTCGAACGCCTGCGCGAGATCCTCGAGAAGCTCGAGTTCCGCCGCATGTTCAGCGGCGAGATGGACCCCAACAACGCCTACCTGGACATCCAGGCCGGTTCCGGCGGCACCGAGGCCCAGGACTGGGCCAACATGCTGCTGCGCATGTACCTGCGCTGGGCCGACAAGAACGGCTTCGCCGCCGAGATCGTCGAGCTGTCCGAAGGTGAAGTCGCCGGCATCAAGGGTGCCACCGTGCACATCAAGGGCGAGTACGCCTTCGGTTGGCTGCGTACCGAGATCGGCGTGCACCGCCTGGTGCGCAAGAGCCCGTTCGACTCCGGCAACCGTCGCCACACCTCGTTCACCGCGGTGTTCGTCTCCCCCGAGATCGACGACAACATCGAGATCGAGATCAACCCGGCCGACCTGCGCATCGATACCTACCGCTCCTCCGGCGCGGGCGGCCAGCACGTGAACACCACCGACTCGGCGGTACGTATCACCCACGTACCGACCAACACGGTGGTCGCGTGCCAGAACGAACGCTCCCAGCACGCCAACAAGGACACCGCCATGAAGATGCTGCGGGCCCGGTTGTACGAGCAGGAGATGCAGAAGCGCACCGCCGCCTCCCAGGCGCTGGAAGACACCAAGTCCGATATCGGCTGGGGCCACCAGATCCGTTCCTACGTGCTCGACCAGTCGCGCATCAAGGACCTGCGTACCGGCGTCGAGCGCAGCGACTGCGACAAGGTGCTGGACGGCGATCTGAACGAGTACCTCGAAGCGAGCCTCAAGCAAGGTCTTTGAGACGGCCGGGCGCAGGTCAGGCTGCGTTGATCGCCTGACCTGCGCCCGCTTTTCCTTCACAGCCCTTGCCCAGCGATGACTTTTTCACCAGGCGCCAAAACGCCGAAGCAGGAACCACCAAGACCATGAGCGACCAACAACCCGACCAGCACGAACTGCAACAGGAAGAGAACAAGCTGATCGCCCAGCGCAAGGAAAAGCTTGCCGCCGTGCGTGAAGCCAAGGCCATCGCCTTCCCCAACGACTTCCGCCGCGACGCCTATTTCGCGGACCTGCAGAAACAGTACGCGGACAAGACCAAGGAAGAGCTGGAAGCCGCAGCCATCCCGGTCAAGGTCGCCGGTCGCATCATGCTCAACCGTGGTTCCTTCATCGTCCTGCAGGACAGCACCAGCCGCCTGCAGGTCTACGTGAACCGCAAGACCCTGCCGGAAGAGACCCTGGCCGAGATCAAGACCTGGGACCTGGGCGACATCATCGGCGCCGAAGGCACCGTGGCCCGTTCCGGCAAGGGCGACCTGTACGTCGACATGACCAGCGTGCGCCTGCTGACCAAGTCCCTGCGCCCGCTGCCGGACAAGCACCACGGCCTGACCGACACCGAGCAGCGTTACCGCCAGCGCTACGTCGACCTGATCGTCAACGAGGAAACCCGCCACACCTTCCGCGTGCGCTCCCAGGTCATCGCCCACATCCGCCGCTTCCTGTCCGAGCGTGGTTTCCTCGAAGTGGAAACCCCGATGCTGCAGACCATCCCCGGCGGCGCGGCGGCCAAGCCCTTCGAAACCCACCACAACGCCCTGGACATGGCCATGTTCCTGCGCATCGCGCCGGAGCTGTACCTCAAGCGCCTGGTGGTCGGTGGCTTCGAGAAGGTCTTCGAGATCAACCGCAACTTCCGTAACGAAGGCGTCTCGACCCGACACAACCCCGAGTTCACCATGCTCGAGTTCTACCAGGCCTACGCCGACTACGAAGACAACATGGACCTGACCGAGGAGCTGTTCCGCGAGCTGGCCCAGGCCGTGCTCGGCAGCACCGACGTGCCCTACGGCGACAAGGTCTTCCACTTCGGCGAGCCCTTCGCCCGCCTGTCGGTGTTCGACGCCATCCTCAAGTACAACCCGGACATCACCGCCGCCGACCTCAACGACGTCGAGAAGGCCCGCGCCATCGCCAAGGCCGCCGGCGCCAAGGTCCTCGGCCACGAAGGCCTGGGCAAGCTGCAGGTGATGATTTTCGAGGAACTGGTGGAGAGCAAGCTGGAGCAGCCGCACTTCATCACCCAGTACCCCTTCGAGGTGTCCCCGCTGGCCCGCCGCAACGACAAGGACCCGAGCGTTACCGATCGCTTCGAGCTGTTCATCGGTGGCCGCGAGATCGCCAACGCCTACTCCGAGCTCAACGACGCCGAAGACCAGGCCGAGCGCTTCATGCTGCAGGTCAAGGAGAAGGACGCCGGTGACGACGAGGCGATGCACTACGACGCCGACTTCGTCAACGCGCTGGAGTACGGCATGCCGCCCACCGCGGGCGAGGGCATCGGTATCGATCGCCTGGTGATGTTGCTGACCAATTCGCCGTCTATTCGTGACGTCATCCTGTTCCCGCATATGCGGCCCCAGGCCTGACGTGTGAGAAAAACCGCCTTCGGGCGGTTTTTTCTTGGCCGGCGATGAGTTGAATAGCCGGATAAATGGTCGAAACTGTCTTGCATCCCAGCCGAACCCGGAGGTCCATGAATCTTGCCCAAGTCGTCCCGTAGCGACAGCGCCGCCCAGGCGGCCAGCGCCCTCGCCGAAAGTGTCCAGTACCAGGGTCGCAAGGCCAGCCGGCAGGGCAGCGAGCAACGCCGCCAGGCGATCCTCGATGCCGCCATGCGCATCATCGTGCGCGACGGCGTGCGCGCGGTGCGCCACCGCGCGGTGGCGGCGGAGGCGCAAGTGCCGCTTTCGGCCACCACCTACTATTTCAAGGACATCAACGACCTGATCACCGACACCTTCGCCCAGTTCGTCGAACGCAGCGCCGAAGCCATGGCCGCGTTCTGGGGCAGCGTCGAGGGTGACCTGCAGGCCATGGCGGCGGCGCTGAGCCGCGACGGCGCCTCGCGGCGGCAGATGACCGACGAGATCGTCGAGATGGCGATCCAGTACGTGCGCCGCCAACTGATCGAGAACCGCGTGCAGCTGCTGGCCGAGCAGGCGTTCCGCCAGGAGGCGTTGATCAACCAGGGCCTGCGGCCGCTGGCCGACGCCCACCGGGGAATCCTCTCCCAGGGCGCCGAGCACTTCTTCCAGGTGCTGGGTTCGGATGAGCCGGCGGAGGATGCCAAGGTGTTGACGGCCATCATTCTGCGGATGGAATATCAGGGCCTGCTCGATGGGGTGGACAACCTCGATATCGACGAGATGCGAGCCGTGCTCAAGCGCTACCTCTATCTGGTGATGGGGCTCTAGGACACGGTACGAGACCCCGCATTCAGGCCACCTGTCTTGCGGGGTTTTTCATGGTCACAAGGAGAGCGAAATGAAACCCTGGCGCGCATTGGTCGCCCTGTCCTTCCTGCTGCTGAGCGGGTGCCTGGTCACCTTGCGGGACCCGATCCCGGCCCACGAGCCGGCACCGATCCCGCTGCTGGGCGACTGGACGCGCAAGGACGAATGGGGCGAACGCCTCTACCTGGAGATCAGCCGCGCCGGTTCCAACCTGTACAAGGCCCGCACCTACGAGGGCAGCAAGGACAACCTCGACAGCCTCCAGGAATACGGCTTCACCGTCGCCCACCACGGCCGCCGCTGGTACCTCTCCGCCGGGCTGCCGAAGAAGTGGGGCGCCAACTTCGCCGTCGCCGGCTTCGAGCTGACCACCGACAACGAACTGGTGGTCTACAACCTCGACGTCGAACGCCTGCAGCAGGAACTGGAGCACGGCACCTTCGAAGGCGCCAGCGTGGAGATGCCCGACGGTGACGGCGTGTTGCTGACCTCGCCCTGGGAGAAGATCCAGGCCTGGCTGGACGACCCGGCCAACTCCGACGTCTTCGTCGAGGTGGCGCGTTACCAGCGTTCCACCGAGGAGTGAGCATGAGCCGGCGCAAACTGCCCGACGACTACCAGAACATCGTCCGCACCCTGTCCGATCGCATCGTCCACGCGCAGACGCCGATCCGCGTGCTGGATGCCATCAAGTGGGACGACAGCGTTCGCCAGGGCTTCCTCAAGCACAAGGGCAAGGCCATGCCCGAGGTGGACCGCGCCTACTACGAGAGCCGGCCGCTGGCCTTCGACTCCTCGGCCAAGAAGCTGGAATTCCAGAACATCGAGCGCGACATCACCCGCCAACTGGGCCAGTTCAACCCGGTGGGGCAGATCATGCGGCGCATGTGCAAGGAATACCGCATGGTGATCCGCATGCTCGAAGCGCGCGGCACCGCCGATTTCGGGTTGATCTCCCAGGAGCTCTACGGCGCCGCCTCCGACGCCTTCCACGCCGGTGACCCGACCCTGTCCGACCTGGGGCTGATGCTCTCGGACTACCTGAACAAGATCGACGACCGGGGCGACCTCAAGGACGAGCCCAAGACGCTCACCGCCAAGGACGCCGTGGCCATGCTGCAGAGCCGCCTGAGCGCGGTGTTCGGCGAGGGCGACGACACCATCCGCGTGTTCGAGTCCGATGGCATCGTCGCCGACGCCGCTGCCGGTGCCGACTACATCAAGGTGCGCGCCGACGCCATGTTCAACGAACGCGACGTGCGCGCCCTGGAAGTGCACGAAGGCCTGGTGCACGTCGGCACCACGCTCAACGGCCAGAACCAGCCGATCTGCACCTTCCTGGCCAAGGGCCCGCCGTCGTCCACCGTGACCCAGGAAGGCCTGGCCATCCTCATGGAAGTGATCGCCTTCGCCTCCTACCCCACGCGCCTGCGCAAGCTCACCAACCGCACCCGCGCCATCCACATGGCGGAGGAGGGGGCCGACTTCCTCGAGGTCTACCACTTCTACCGCGAGCAGGGCTACGGCATGGCCGAGAGCTACGGCAACGCCAGCCGCGTGTTCCGCGGCTCCTCGCCGGACGGCCTGCCCTTCACCAAGGACCTGTCCTACCTGAAGGGCTTCATCATGATCTACAACTACATCCAGCTCGCCGTGCGCAAGGGCAAGCTGGAGCAGATCCCGCTGCTGTTCTGCGGCAAGACCACCCTCGAAGACATGCGCACCCTGCGCCAACTGGTGGACGAAGGCCTGGTGGCACCGCCCAAGTACCTGCCCCCGCAGTTCCGCGACCTCAACGCGCTGTCGGCCTGGATGTGCTTCTCCAACTTCCTCAACCACCTCAGCCTGGACCGCATCGAGGCGGATTACGCGAATATTCTCTAGAGCGGCAAGCTGCAAGCGACAAGCCGCAAGGGGTGAGCCCCTGGCGCTCTTGCAGCTTGCCGCTTGAAGCCTGCAGCCAACCGAAGGTTCCCCACATGCCCAGCCATCAGCTCGACTACGAAATCCTCGGCGCTTCGGCGCAGACCGTTGAGATCATCCTCGACCCGCAGGAAACGGTGATCGCCGAAGCCGGGGCGATGAACTACATGACCGAAGGCATCCGCTTCGAGGCGCGCATGGGCGACGGTTCCTCCAGCGGCGTGCTGGGCAAGCTGTGGGGGGCGGGCAAGCGCCTGCTCACCGGCGAGTCGCTGTTCATGACCCATTTCACCAACGAAGGACGCGGCCAGCAGCGGGTCGGCTTCGCCGCGCCCTACCCGGGCACGGTGGTGCCCATCGACCTGGCCCAGGTCGGCGGGCGCCTGGTGTGCCAGAAGGACGCCTTCCTCTGCGCCGCCCACGGCACGCAGATCGGCATCGCCTTCAACAAGCGCATCGGCGCCGGTTTCTTTGGCGGCGAGGGCTTCATCCTGCAGAAGCTCGAAGGCGACGGCCTGGCCTTCGTGCATGCCGGCGGCACGGTGATCCGCAAGGAGCTGAACAACGAGACCCTGCGCCTGGACACCGGCTGCCTGGTGGCCTTCACCACGGGCATCGACTACGACATCGGCCTGGCCGGCGGGCTGAAGAGCATGCTCTTCGGCGGCGAGGGCATCCTCCTGGCCACCCTCAAGGGCACCGGCACGGTGTGGATCCAGAGCCTGCCCTTCTCGCGCCTGGCCGAGCGCATCTACGAAGCCACCTACAAGGCGCGCGAGGAAACCCGCGCCGGCGGCAAGTGATCCGTCCCGGCCTCCTGCTGCTGCTCCTGCTGCTGCAGGGCTGCAGCGGGCTGCTGTTCTACCCCGAGCGCCAGCTGCCCTTCACCCCGGAGCGCGCCGGCCTGGCCTACCGCGACGTCGAGCTGCTCACCGCCGATGGCGTGCGGCTGCACGGCTGGTGGCTGCCGGCGGCGCCGGGCAAGGGGGTCAAGGGCACGGTGCTGCACCTGCATGGCAACGGCGGCAACGTCGCCTCGCACCTGGGCGGCAGCTGGTGGCTGCCCGAGCAGGGCTACCAGGTGCTGCTCCTGGACTACCGGGGCTACGGCCGCTCCGAGGGCAGCGCCTCGCTGCCGGCGGTGTACCGGGACATCGACGCCGCCTTCGCCTGGCTCGACCAGGCCCCCGAGGTACGCGGCAAGCCCCTGGTGCTGCTCGGCCAGAGCCTCGGTGGCGCCCTGGCGGTGCATTACCTGGGCGAACACCCCGAGCGCCGCGCCCAGCTGCGCGCCCTGGTGCTCGACGGCGTGCCGGCGAGTTACCGTGACGTGGCTCAATTCACCCTGGGCAATGGCTGGTTAACCTGGCCGCTCCAGGTGCCGCTGTCCTGGCTGGTGCCTGATGGCGACAGCGCGATCGGCGCGATTTCCACGCTGCAGGGCCTGCCGATGCTGATCTACCACAGCATCGACGACCCGGTGGTGCCTCTTTCCAACGGCGTGCGCTTGTATCAAGCTGCGCCGCCGCCGCGGGTGTTCCAGCCGACTCGCGGTGGCCATGTGCAGACCTTCGCCGACCCCACCTGGCGGGAGGTGATGCTGCGCTACCTCGACGACCCGAAAGGTTTCGTCGGGCTGCGACGGCTGGCTGAAGTCCCGAATACAGAGAGTCCCCAATGAGCGAACGCAACCCCATCCCGCTGATCCTCACCGGCGTCGGCACCATCATCGGCACCGTGATGGTCCTCTGGTACTACGGCTACCTGCACTTCGCCAAACCGGAAGATGCGCTGCTGCTGTCCGACTTCACCATGCTCAAGACCATCCCGGGCGAGGACTACAAGATTTCCCTGACCCCGGCCACCCAGGTCGCCCAGTGCATCGATGGTGTGCTGGTGCTGTTCGACACCGAGCAGAAGGGCCTGACCGGCGTGCTGGTGAACAACAAGAAGCAGGCCGTGCGCTGCATGGGCCAGGAGACCCCGCAAGAGGTCAAGTGAGGACGCGATGAGGATCGAGGTCTGGCAGGGCGACATCACCTGCCTGGACGTGGACGCCATCGTCAACGCGGCCAATTCCTCCCTGCTCGGCGGCGGTGGCGTGGATGGTGCGATCCACCGCGCGGCGGGGCCGGAACTCGTCGCCCGCTGCCGCATCGTCGGCGGCTGCCCCACGGGCGAGGCGCGCATCACCCCGGGCTTCCGCCTGCCGGCGCGCTTCGTGATCCACACGGTCGGGCCGGTCTGGCGCGGGGGCGGCAATGGCGAGCCCGAGCTGCTCGCCGGCTGCTACCGCAACAGCCTGGCCCTGGCCGAGGCCGAAGGGCTGGCCAGCATCGCCTTCCCGGCCATCAGCTGCGGCATCTACGGCTATCCACTGCAAGCCGCTGCGCAGGTCGCCATCGCCGAACTGCGCCGCCCGCGCCCGGCCGGCAGCACCCTGCAGCGTGCGGTGCTGGTGGCCTTCTCCGAGGACATGGCGCGCCTCTACCGCGAAGCCCTGGTCTGATCTGGCGGCTTTTGCGCCCATCGCTCTTCCCGCCCGGTTATGGATGGGGCCCTGAAGCCCGGGCTACGCAGTGTACTGACGCCGCTTGGTGGAGGTAAAAAGCGACCTCCACCCTACGCAGCGGTCATGCCCGTGTGGCGGGGGCGGCTGCTTTTGTAGGGGCGACTTCAGTCGCCAAGCGGCGCGCAGCGCCGCCATTCGCTCACCGCGCCCCGCGCAGCAACCGCAACCCGTTGAACACCACCAGCAGGCTGGCGCCCATGTCGGCGAACACGGCCATCCACAGGGTGCCCATGCCGGCCAGGGTGAGGGCGAGGAACAGCGCCTTGATGCCCAGCGCCAGGACGATGTTCTGCACCAGTACCGCATGGGTGCGGCGCGAGAGGCGGATAAACAGCGGCAGCTTGCGCAGGTCGTCGTCCATCAGCGCCACGCCGGCGGTCTCGATGGCGGTGTCGGTGCCGGCGGCACCCATGGCGAAACCGATGTCGGCACGGGCCAGGGCGGGGGCGTCGTTGATGCCGTCGCCGACCATGCCGATGCGCTGGCCGCCCTGCTGGCGCCGTTCCACTTCGCGCAGCTTGTCCTCGGGCAGCAGGTTGCCCAGGGCTTCGTCTATGCCCACCTGGGCGGCGATGGCGGCGGCGGTGTGCGGGTTGTCGCCGGTCAGCATCAGGGTGCGTACGCCCAGTCCGTGCAGCTCGGCCACCGCCTCGCGGCTGGTCTCGCGCACGCCGTCGGCCACCGCGAACAGCGCCAGCGGGCCTTCGGCGTCGAGCAGGACGATGGCGGTCTTGCCTTCGCGCTCGAGACTATCCAGGCGCATTTCCAGCGTCGTCGAGCACAGGCCCAGTTCTTCCACCAGGCGGTGGTTGCCGAGGTGGTAGGGCCGGCCATCGATCACGCCCCTGACCCCGCGCCCCGGCAGCGCGGCCAGCTCGTCGACGCCATACAGGGCGATGCCGTCGGCTTCCGCCGCGCGGGCCAGGGCCTGCGACACCGGGTGGTCCGAGCGCGCGGCGAGGCTGGCGGCCAGGGCGCGCGCCTCATCGGCGCTGCCCTCGCGCAGGGGCACATAGTCGGTCTGCTGCGGGCGGCCTTCGGTGAGGGTGCCGGTCTTGTCGAGGGCGACCCAGGCCAGCTGGCGGCCCATTTCCAGGTACGCGCCGCCCTTGACCAGCACGCCACGGCGCGCGGCGGCGGCCAGGCCGCTGACCAGGGTCACCGGGGTGGAGATCACCAGGGCGCAGGGGCAGGCGATCACCAGCAGCACCAGGGCGCGGTACACCCAGTCGAGCCAGGCGCCCTGCATCAGCAGTGGCGGCAGCACGGCGGTGAGCAACGCCAGGACGAACACCGTGGGCGTGTAGATGCGCGAGAAGCCGTCGACGAAGCGCTGGGTCGGCGCGCGGGTGCCCTGGGCCTCTTCCACCGCGTGGATGATGCGCGCCAGGGTGCTGTCGTTGGCGGCACGGGTGACGCGGTATTCCAGCTCGCCTTCACCATTGATGGTGCCGGCGAACAGCGGGTCGCCCGGCTCCTTGTCCACCGGCAGGCTCTCGCCGGTGATGGGTGCCTGGTTGACACCCGAGCGCCCCACTAAGAGCTCGCCGTCCAGGGCGATGCGCTCGCCGGGGCGCACGCGCACCCGGGCATCGGGGCGCACCTCGCTGGCCGGCATCTCGCGCCACTGGCCGTCCACCTGCACGGTGGCCTGCTGCGGGGCCAGGTCCAGCAGGCCACGGATGGCGTTGCGCGCGCGGTCCAGCGACTTGGTCTCGATCAGTTCGGCGAGGGCGAAGAGCACGCTGACCATGGCCGCCTCGGGCCACTGGCCGATGAGCAGGGCGCCGGTCACGGCGATGCTCATCAGGGCGTTGATGTTGAGGTTGCGGTTCTTCAGGGCGATCCAGCCCTTGCGGTAGGTGGACAGGCCGGCGGTGGCGATGGCCAGCAGCGCCAGGCCGGCCTCCAGCCACACGGGCCCGAAGCCGAACCATTCGCAGGCCTCGGCGGCCAGTGCGGCGACGCCGGCCAGGGCCAGCGGCCACCAGGGTTTGTCGGCGGCCCTGGCAGGCGGTGTGGCGGTGTCCAGCGGTTCGGCCTGCATGCCCAGTTGGGCCACCAGCCTCTGCAGCGGCGCCAGCTCGACGAAGCGGTGCTGCACTTTCAGCAGGCGTTGCATCAGGTTGAATTCCAGCGCCTCGATGGCCGCGACCTTGCCGAGTGCGTCACGCAGCAGGCGCTCCTCGGTGGGGCAGTCCATGGCCTCGATGCGCAGGCTGCTCCAGCGCAGCTCGCCGAGCGGTGCATCGCTCGCGTCCTCCACACCGGCGGGCTGCGCGCGAACATGGCCATGATCGTGCCCATGCCCATGCCCATGCCCATGCCCATGTTCGTGCCGCGCCGGGCTTCCGGCCAGGCTCGAATGGTCGTGGTTGCAGCAGTTGTCCTTGCTCATCGCGGGACTCCATTGACGGGAATGGCGCTCATTGCACACCCTGTAGCAACTACAGAGTCAAGCAGAGGAAGGGAACGATGAAGATCGGCGAACTGGCGCGACTGACCGATTGCCCGGTGGAAACCATCCGCTACTACGAACGCGAAGGCCTGCTGCCCGAGCCTTCGCGCAGCGAGGGCAACTACCGCCAGTACACCTATGCGCATGTCGAGCGCCTGGCCTTCATCCGCCATTGCCGTTCGCTGGACATGACCCAGCAGGAGATCCGCGAATTGCTGCGCCTGCGCGACAGCCCGGAGGCGGACTGCACCGCCGCCAATCGCCTGATCGACGAGCATATCCACCATGTGGAGGTGCGCATCGCCGAGCTGCGTTCGCTGCAGGAACAACTGCGCCAGCTGCGTGCCCATTGCCAGACCGCCGGCAGCAGCGAGTCCTGCGGCATCCTCCGCGAACTGGAGCAGCCGGCGCCGCCGAGCATGATCGCCGACTCCTGCGCCGAGGCGGGGCACCTGCATGTGCCGGGGGCGCACAAGCGGCATTGAGGGGGCGGCGTTTCATCTGCAACGGTGTGCCGTTCTCGGCTCCGCCTGGTGGATGAGAAGAGCGTCATCCACCCGTCACAGCGGTCATGTCCGTGCGATGCGCAGCGCCGCCATCCTGCGGGCTACCGGGCTTCGAACGCGAAGGGATTCTGCGGGTCGGGGAACTGCAGGCGGTGGTGTTCCGCAGGGGTCTTGCTGCCGGGTTGCAGGTAGTCCACCCGCAGGCCAATCGGCTCGTTGTCGATCGTCTCTTCCAGGTAGGCATTGCTCGGGTAGAGGACGCCGCCTTCGGGGGCTTCGCGCACTGCCGCGCAGGAGGCGAACAGGGGCGGCAGGTTGTAGAGCGTCTGCCCCTGCACCAGCAGCACCTGGGTGTAGCGATCGGCACGGCCGCTGCCCTTGGCCGGCAGCTCCAGGCAGAAGGATTCGCCGTTGCGCCAGGCGGTGATGCTGTAGAGCCCCTCCGGGTCGATCGAGGCGCCGGCCTGCCAATCGGTCGGGGCGAGGTCGGTGACAGCTGCCAGGGTCCAGTGGCGCTCGCCGATGTCCAGGCGCTGGCCGTCGAAGGCGATCTCGGGCATGCCCGCCGGCGGCTCGCCTTCCAGCGCTCCGGGCGCGCTCCAACGCTCGGAGTCGTAGCGCTTCACCGCTGCCGCCATGGCGTTGACCCACAGGCACTGCTGCGCCTCGGTGCAGGCCAGGGACAGCTCGCTGCCGGCCCCTTCGAACAGGTTGCCACCCAGTGACCGGTAGAAGGCTTCATAGCCGTCGAAGCGCGCAGGCTCGGCCTGCGCCAACAGGGGCAGGGCGGTGCAGAAGGCGACTGCCAGAACCTGGCGTGAGAGGGCGAATGACGGCATGTTCCCTGGTCTCCGGGGGCGCGATGGCATGCATCCTAGCGAGGCGGCCGGTTTTGCGGGAGCGCTGATCGGCGCACCGCCAAGTCGCGCACAAAAAAGCCCGCCTGGCGGCGGGCTTTTCCGTTGGCGATGGATCAGAGCGCGGTGCGCGGGGCGACCGGGCCGGGGCCGTTGGCGATGGTCACTTCCACGCGGCGGTTCAGCGAGCGGGACGAGGCGGTGTCATTGCTGGCCACCGGATAGTCCTTGCCGAAACCGTGGGTGGTGACGCGCGCCGGGCTCACGCCCATGGCCACCAGGGCGCGACGCACCGAGTCGGCGCGGGCCTGGGACAGGCGCAGGTTGTGGTCGACGGTGCCGGTGTTGTCGGTGAAGCCTTCCACCACCACCTGGCGATCCGGGTTCTGCACCAGGAAGTTGCCCAGCTGCTGGACGTTGCTCATGCCGTTGGGGGTCAGCTCGGCACGGTCGACTTCGAACAGCACGTCGCCCAGGGTCACCACTTGGCCACGGTCGGTCTGCTTGGCCTTGAGCTGGTTGACCAGCACGTCCACCTGCTGGTTGCGGGCATCCAGCTGGGCTTGCGTGCGCTGGGCCGGCGCGTTGGCCAGGGCCTCTTCGGCGGCCTTCTGCTTGATGGTCTGGCGGGCCAGTTCGACACGCTGGTTGGTGAGGTAGGCGAGCTGGTCGACCTGCACCTGGTCCTGCTTGTCGGCGTAGGCCTGCTCGGCACGGCTGAGCATGTCGCCGGCTTCCTTGGTTTCCAGCGCGGCCAGGGTGCTGGCTTGCGGCTCGGCCTGCAGCTCGGAGTAGTTGCTGCGTGCCTGGTCAAGGTTGGGGTTGGGCTTGGAGGCGCAGGCCACCAGCGCCAGGCTGAGTACGGAGAGGGCGGAAACTGTGATCAGCTTGTTCATGACGGATCATCCTTATCGATGCGGAAAGAGGGCGGCGCGGATCACTGCAGAATGATCGGCTGGCGCGAGCCTTCCTCGCGAATCTGCTGGACGCCTTTCTGGGCATCCTCCAGGGTTTTCTGGGCCTTGGTGGCCAGGGCCTTGCGCTCGGCGACACGGGCGTCCCACTCGGCCTGCTCGGCGATGCGGCGGGCTTCGTCGTAACGCTCTTCACGCAGCAGGTTCTCGGCCTGGGCCAGTTTGTCCTGGGCGGTCTTCATCTCGACCGGCGCGTATTGCGGGGCACCCGCACTGACGGCGCTCTTGACCACGGTGTTGGTCACGGCGAACTGCTCGGTGGGCGGATTGCCGGCGCAACCGGCGAGCAGCACGGTGCCGCCTGCGACCAGGGCGGTCATGACTGTTCTGCGAATCATTACAGCAGGGCTTGTCTTCATGATGTTCAGCTCCATTGGAAATACCACGCCATTTCGTTTCTCATGGCAACTTGCCTACCAGATGCATGCTTGTGACCGCTATATCGACGATTTTCCGCCAAAAATTCGCCGATCAATGGTTGATGCGCTGGCTTGCCTTTTGTGACAGGGGGGCTTTCGGAAATGTTCAATAAAATTTACGCAAAAAGGCTGAAAGCCCCGCCGTGCAAGGCCTGCGGCAGGGAGGTTCGGTGTGGGAGATGCGCGCTCGCGAAGGGGCGAGGGAGCAGGCTGAAGCGGCCCCCGTTGCGGGGGCCGGCTCGGGACGGTCAGTGCTCGATGCTGCTCTGCTGCTGCTCGAGCAGTCGCAGGTGCTTGCGAGAAAGGGCGAGGAAGCGTGGCGTGGGGCCGATGTCCTCGAAGAGCGGGTCGCCCTGCTCGTCGGTCGCCACCACCTGGCTGCCCTTGACATAGGGCAGGCTGGCCTCGAGTTCTTCGAGGGCGGAACCGAGCAGTTCACCCAGCAGTTCCTCGATGCTGCGCTTGGGGTACATCTCGTTGAGGGCGGCGAGTCGCGCCGCGGATTCCACGTCCAGGTGGATGTTGTAGCGGCTGCGGGTCAGGCGGCCCTTGGCGTTGCTTTCCCAATGGCGGATCAGTTCGCGGATCTTCATGGTCACCTCGTGCCGGGCCCGCTCGTGGCGGGCATCTGCTGGAGGTCGGCGGCGCGGGCCGTCGGCCGGCGGGCACTTCTGGCGCCCGCCTGTTTCCAGCCTAGCTCGCCGGGAGCCGGGCAGCGACATGGCGTCGCACCCTTGTAAGTCGATGGCGCGCTCGGCACTCTGGACGCTCGACTTCTCTCTGGGGAGCCTGTCATGGCGGAAATCGACGCACGCCTGCGCGAAGACGTTCACCTGCTCGGCGAATTGCTGGGCAACACCATCCGCGCCCAGCAGGGCGAGGCCTTCCTGGACAAGATCGAGCGCATCCGCAAGGGCGCCAAGGCGGCCCGCAAGGGCTCGCGGCAGGGTGAGCAACAGCTCAACGAGGCGCTCGACGGGCTCACGGCCGACGAACTGCTGCCGGTGGCCCGCGCCTTCAACCAGTTCCTCAACCTGGCCAACATCGCCGAGCAGTACCACCGCATCCGTCGGCGCGGGCCGCAGGAGCCCGAACTCTTCGAGAACCGCGTGCTGCCCGAGCTGTTGCAGCGCCTGGGCGCCGCCGGCCATTCGCCGGAGCAGCTGGCACGGCAGGTGGCGCGGCTGGACATCGAGCTGGTGCTGACCGCGCATCCGACCGAGGTGGCGCGGCGCACGCTGATCCAGAAATACGACGCCATGGCCGCGCAGCTGGCGGCCCAGGATCACGGCGACCTCAGCGAGGGCGAGCGGGCACGGGTGCGTACCGCGCTGGAGCGGCTGATCGCCGAGGCCTGGTTCACCGACGAGATCCGCCGCAGCCGGCCGACGCCGGTGGACGAAGCCAAGTGGGGCTTCGCGGTGATCGAGCATTCCCTCTGGCAGGCGCTGCCGGAATTCCTCCGCCAGACCGACCGCGCGCTGTTCGCCGCCACCGGCCTGCACCTGCCGCTCACTGCTGCACCGGTGCGCTTCGCCTCGTGGATGGGCGGTGATCGTGACGGCAACCCCAACGTCACCGCGGCGGTGAGCCGCGAAGTGCTGCTGCTGGCGCGCTGGATGGCTGCCGACCTCTACCTGCGCGATGTCGACCACCTGGCCGCCGAGCTGTCCATGCACCAGGCCAGTGATGAGTTGCGCGTACGCGTGGGCGTGCATCCGGAGCCCTATCGCGCCCTGCTCAAGCAGCTGCGCGAACGCCTGCGGGCAACTCGCGCCTGGGCCCAGGCGGCGTTGCAGGGCGAGGTGGCGCCCGGCCCCGAGGTGCTGCAGGACAACCAGCAACTGCTCGAACCCCTGGAACTCTGCTACCACTCGCTGCACGCCTGTGGCATGGGCGTGATCGCCGACGGCGCCTTGC
Source organism: Pseudomonas sp. 57B-090624 (assembly GCF_003234055.1). Lineage (NCBI taxonomy): Bacteria > Pseudomonadati > Pseudomonadota > Gammaproteobacteria > Pseudomonadales > Pseudomonadaceae > Pseudomonas > Pseudomonas sp. 57B-090624. The sequence goes on along the minus strand of NZ_QKRU01000036.1, from coordinate 8,963 downwards.
TCGACTGCCTGCGCCGGGCGGCGTGCTTCGGGCTGTTCCTGGTCCGCCTCGACGTGCGCCAGGACTCCGCCCGCCACCGCGCGGCCCTGGCGGAGATCACCGACTACCTCGGCCTGGGCGACTACGCCGCCTGGGATGAGGACGCACGGCTGGCCTTCCTCCAGCGCGAGCTGGACAACCGCCGGCCACTGCTGCCGCCGCATTTCCGGCCGTCCGCCGACACCGCCGAAGTGCTCGCCACCTGCCGCGTGGTCGCCGCGGCGCCAGCGGCGTCCCTGGGCTCCTACGTCATCTCCATGGCCGGCGCGCCGTCCGACGTGCTGGCCGTACAGCTGCTGCTGAAGGAGGCGGGGCTGCAACGGCCGATCCGCGTGGTGCCGCTGTTCGAGACCCTCGCTGACCTGGACAACGCCGCACCGGCCATCGAGCGGCTGCTCGGGCTGCCCGGCTACCGCTCGCGCCTGCACGGCCCGCAGGAAGTGATGATCGGCTACTCCGATTCGGCCAAGGACGCCGGCACCACGGCCGCCGCCTGGGCCCAGTACCGCGCGCAGGAGGCGCTGGTGGAAACCTGCCGCCGGCACCAGGTCGAGCTGCTGCTCTTCCATGGCCGTGGCGGCACCGTCGGGCGCGGCGGCGGCCCGGCCCACGCGGCGATCCTGTCGCAACCCCCAGGCTCGGTGGCGGGGCGTTTCCGCACCACCGAGCAGGGCGAGATGATCCGCTTCAAGTTCGGCTTGCCGGACATCGCCGTGCAGAACCTCAACCTCTACCTGGCCGCCGTGCTGGAGGCGACCCTGTTGCCGCCGCCGCAACCCGAGCCCGCGTGGCGTGCGGCGATGGACCGCCTGGCCGGCGAAGGCGTGGCCGGCTACCGCGCGGTGGTGCGCGAGCACCCGCAATTCGTCGAGTACTTCCGCCAGGCCACGCCCGAGCAGGAGCTGGGGCGCCTGCCCCTGGGCAGCCGCCCGGCCAAGCGCCGCGCCGGCGGCGTGGAGAGCCTGCGGGCGATTCCCTGGATCTTCGCCTGGACCCAGACCCGGCTGATGTTGCCGGCCTGGCTGGGGTGGGAGCGTGCGTTGCGCAACGCGGTGGAGCGGGGCGAGATGGCGCTGCTGCAGGAGATGCGCGCGCACTGGCCGTTCTTCGCCACCCGTATCGACATGCTGGAAATGGTCCTGGCCAAGGCCGACGCCACCATCGCCGAACACTATGACAGGCGGCTGGTGGAAGAGCGGCTGCTGCCGCTGGGTGCGCATCTACGCGACCTATTGTCGCAGGCCTGTACGACCGTACTAGGCCTGACCGGCCAGTCCGAGCTGCTGGCGTCCAGCCCGGAGACCCGTGAGGCCATCAGCGTGCGCAACACCTACCTCGACCCGTTGCACCTGCTCCAGACGGAGCTTCTGGCCCGTTCCAGGCGCGCGGAAAACGCCGCCGAAGGCCCCTTGGAACAGGCGTTGCTGGTGAGTGTGGCGGGCATCGCGGCGGGGCTCAGGAACACCGGCTGAAGGGGCTTCTTATCCGACTTTCGGTGGCTTGTGCGGCATAGGGGTGCTGTGTATCTTGATCAACCTTTTGGCCGCTCAACGACGCCGAAACCCGATACTGAGATTGGCCCCAAGAGGCGAATCCGAGACTTCAAAACAATCTTGAGGAGCACATCGATGCGCGTGATTCTGCTGGGGGCGCCCGGTGCCGGAAAAGGTACCCAGGCTGGTTTCATCACCAAGAAATTCGCTATTCCGCAAATCTCCACCGGCGACATGCTGCGCGCAGCGGTCAAGGCGGGCACCGAGCTCGGCCTGAAGGCCAAGAGCGTGATGGATGCCGGCGGCCTGGTTTCCGATGACCTGATCATCAATCTGGTCAAGGAGCGCATCGCCCAACCCGACTGCGCCAACGGTTTCCTCTTCGACGGCTTCCCGCGCACCATCCCCCAGGCCGAAGCCCTGAAGGACGCCGGCGTCGCCATCGACCACGTGGTCGAGATCGCCGTGGACGACGAAGAGATCGTCGGCCGCATCGCCGGTCGCCGCGTGCACCCGGCCTCGGGTCGCGTCTACCACACCGAGCACAACCCGCCCAAGGTCGCCGGCAAGGACGACGAAACCGGCGAGGACCTGATCCAGCGCGACGACGACAAGGAAGAGACCGTGCGTCATCGCCTGTCCGTCTACCACTCGCAGACCAAGCCGCTGGTGGACTTCTACCAGAAGCTGTCGGCCGCCCAGGGCACCCCGAAGTACAGCGCCATCGCTGGCGTGGGCAGCGTGGAAGAGATCACCGCCAAGGTGTTCGCCGCGCTTTCCTGATCGATCGACGATCGATTCGACCAACGGCCCGCTTGCGGGCCGTTGGCGTTTATAATGCGCGCCTTTTTCGACCCACCTGGATGCACCGATGACCACCTTGCTGGCCCTGGATACCGCCACCGAAGCCTGTTCCGTCGCCCTGCTGCATGACGGCCGCGTGCTCAGTCACTACGAGGTGATCCCGCGCCAGCATGCCCTGCGCCTGCTGCCGATGATCCAGGACCTGCTGGCCGAGGCCGGTGTCGGCCTGCCCGCCCTGGATGCCATCGCCTTCGGGCGTGGTCCCGGTGCCTTCACCGGCGTGCGCATCGCCGTGGGCGTGGTCCAGGGCCTGGCCTTCGCCCTCGACCGCCCGGTGCTGCCGGTTTCCAACCTCGCCGTGCTGGCCCAGCGTGCCCATCGCGAGCAGGGCGTCGCCCAGGTGGCCGCCGCCATCGACGCCCGGATGGACGAGGTCTATTGGGGCTGCTACCGCCTGGACGCCGGCGAGATGCGCCTGGCCGGCAGCGAGGCGGTGCTGCCGCCCGAGCGCGCGGCGCTGCCCCGCGACGCCCAGGGTGAGTGGTTCGGCGCCGGCACCGGCTGGGGCACCTTCGCCGCCCGCATCCCGGTGGCGGTCAGCGGCCAGGCGCCCGACCTGCTGCCCCACGCCCAGGACCTGCTGGCCCTGGCCGCCTTCGCCTGGGCCCGCGGCGAGGCGGTGGTGGCCGACGAAGCGCAGCCGGTTTACCTGCGCGACAACGTCGCCACGCCCAAGGCGCCCCGCTGAGCGGGCTGACCACCGGCAGTGCCGGGCGTCAGGGACGATTGAAAATCCCTGGATGTCCGGCTAGATTCCACCCCATTCGCCGATCCCTTTTCCTGCCTGACCTCCATTGATGCGCATCGACGGCTTCACCTCATCCATCTCGCTGGATCGCAGCCCCCGCCAGGGCAGCGCGAACACGGCTTTCCGCGAGGTGCAGCGTGAGGTCGAGAGCCGACGCGACGTGCCGGCCACCCCGGCCAGCACCCAGGGCTTCGAGCAGACCGCCCAGCCGCGCAAGGTCGAGGCCAGCAACGCCAGCAGCAACAGCCTGCCGGCCCGCCCGCAGGACATCGTGCAGCAACGCAACCTGAGCAACCGCGCCTACCAGGCCATGGCCAGCTACGCCTCCACCGCCAGCTTCGCGTCGGAGACCGACGCGCCGGAAGTGCTCGGGCTCGATCTCTACGCCTGATGCTGCCGTACTTCCTCGGCTGCCCGTCCTGGAACGAGCCCGCCTGGCGCGGCAGCTTCTATCCCGCCGACGTGCGCCCCGCCGATACCCTCGAACACTACGCCCGCGTGTTCAACGCGGTGGAAGGCAACACCACCTTCTACGCCAGGCCCTCCGCCGCCACGCTGCAGCTGTGGGCCGAACGCATGCCCGGGCAGTTCCGCTTCTGCGCCAAGCTCCCCCGTGACATCAGCCACGAGGGCGACCTGCGCGAGCGCATCGGCGCCACCGGTGAGTTCCTGCGGCTGCTCGAACCCCTGGGCGCACGCGTGGCACCGCTCTGGCTGCAGCTGCCGGCGAGCTTCGGGCCGCAGCGCCTGGGTGAGCTGGCGGACTGGCTGGACACCTTTTCCCACCGCGCCATCGCCGTGGAGGTGCGCAACGCCGCGTTCTTCGCCCGGGGCGAGGAGGAGAAGGCCCTCAACCGCCTGCTCCACGAGCGCGGGGTGGAGCGCATCTGCCTGGACTCGCGGGCCCTGTTCGCCTGCGACTCCGACGACCCGGCGGTGCTCCACGCGCAATCGAAGAAGCCCCGCGTACCGGTGCGCCCGACCGCTTTCAGCGCCTCCCCCCAGGTGCGCTTCATCGGTGGTCCGGACCTCGACGCCAACCAGCGCTACCTCGACCCCTGGCTGGACAAGGTGGCCGACTGGATAGGCGAGGGCCTGGTGCCCCATGTCTTCCTGCACACCCCCGACAACCACCTCGCCGCCGCCCAGGCGCAGCGCTTCCATGCCGGGCTGATGAGCCGCCTGCCGGGCCTGCCGGCATTGGCCGAGAGCGCCTTCGAGGCGGAATCGACGCAACTCCACCTGCTCTGACGCTGTCACTTTCCCCAGGGCGCGGGTTAAGGTCGGGCCTTTGCAACGAGGGAGTGATGCCATGCCGAACCAGGCCCAACGTGCCGAAACCTTCCGCGCCCTGCACCAGGGCGATGGACTTCTCGTCTTGCCGAACCCCTGGGATGCCGGGTCGGCGAAGATGCTCGCCGCCCTGGGCTGCCGTGCCCTGGCCACCACCAGTGCCGGGCTGGCCTTCTCCCTGGGCCGGCGTGACGCCGAAGGCGCGGTGAGCCGCGAGGAGGCGCTGGCCAACGCCCGCGCCATCGTCGAAGCCACGCCGCTGCCGGTGGCCGCGGACCTTGAGAACGGCTATGGCGACAGCCCCGAAGCCTGCGCCGAGACCCTCCGCCTCGCCGCCGAGGTCGGGCTGGTGGGTGGCTCGATCGAGGACGCCAGCGGCTGTTCCGATGCCCCCATCTACCCCTTCGAACTGGCCGTCGAACGCGTCCGTGCCTCGGTGGAAGCGGCGCGCCGCCTGCCGTTCCCCTTCACCTTCGCCGCCCGTGCGGAGAATTTCCTCCACGGCCGGCCCGACCTCGACGACACCATCCGCCGCCTGGTGGCCTATGCCGAGGCCGGCGCCGATGTGCTCTATGCGCCGGGGCTGACCACCCGCGAGCAGATCGTCGAAGTGGTGCGCGCGGTGGCGCCCAAGCCGGTCAACCTGCTGGTGGGGTCGCCCGCCTTGAAGGTGGGCCTGGCGGAGCTGGCCGAGCTCGGCGTCAAGCGCGTCAGCCTGGGCTCCAACCTGGCGCGGGTCGCCTACGGGGCGTTCTTCCGCGCAGCGGAGGACCTGCTCTGCGGTGATCTCACGGCCACCCAGCGGGCGATGCCCTTCGACCGCATCAACGACCTGTTCAAGGGCTGAACGGGTGCGCGTGCGCCGGCTGATCCCCTGGCTGGTCCTGCTGCTGGTGCTCGGCGCGCCGCTGGCGGTGTACCAGAAGTGGGTGACGCCGCCACCGCGCTGGGACCCCTGGGCGCCACTGGATGTGCGCGACGAACCCAACCTGCTGACATCCTTCAAGCTGATGCGCCTGCAGGCCGACCCGGCGCTGTGCCGCCTGGCGTTGCAGACCTCCAGCCTGAAGTACGTGGCACTGCCGGACAGCTCGCCGGCAGCCGGTTGCCCCATCGAGAACAGCGTGCGCGTCAGCGGCTCCGGGCTGGCCTTCAGCAGCAGCTTCATCGCCACCTGCGAGGTGGCCGTGGCCTTCGCCCTGTTCGAACGCCACGGGCTGCAACCCGTCGCCCGTGAACTCTACGGTCAGCCGGTGGCGCGCATCGATCACCTGGGCAGCTTCGCCTGCCGCAACATCGGCGGCACCCAGCGTCGCAGCCAGCATGCCTCGGCCAACGCGCTGGACATCGCCGGCTTCCGCCTGGCCGATGGCAGGCGCATCAGCGTGGCCCGCGACTGGGCCGGCGACGACACCGAGGCGCGCTTCCTGCGGCGGGTGCGCGACGCCGCCTGCGAGCACTTCAACACCACCCTGGGGCCGGACTACAACGCTGCCCACCAGGATCACTTCCATGTCGACATGGGCCTCTTGCGCATGTGCCGCTGAGTGCCGTGCACGGGCGCCTGGCGCTGGGCTCTGGCAAAATGCCGCCCATCTTGGAACAACGGATTCGATCGATGAGCGATGAGCGGGAACAGGCCCGGGTGCGTGTCGACGCGCTGGCGCCGCAGCACCAGGCGCGTGCTGCCGAGTGGGCGGCACGGCTCGGGCTGCCCCAGGACGGCGAGGCGGATTTCGCCCTGCAGCTGGGGGACGAGGGTCTGCAACTGGTGGACCTGTCGCCCCAGGCGCCGGGCCCGGTGCGGGTCGACTTCGTCGAGGGCGCGGCGGCCCATCGTCGCCAGTTCGGCGGTGGCGCCGGGCAGATGATCGCCAAGGCGGTGGGCGTGCAGCCGGGCATCCGCCCGCAGGTGCTGGACGCCACCGCCGGGCTTGGTCGAGATGCCTTCGTGCTCGCCAGCCTGGGCTGCGAGATGGACCTGATCGAGCGCCAGCCCCTGGTCGCCGCACTGCTGGAAGATGGCCTGGCCCGCGCCTGCGACGATGCCGAGGTGGTCGCCATCGCCGCCCGCATGCGCCTGCACACCGGCAACGCCATCGAACTGATGCAGGGCTGGCAGGGCGAGGCGCCCCAGGTGATCTACCTCGACCCGATGTTCCCGCACCGCGACAAGAGCGCGCTGGTGAAGAAGGAAATGCGCCTGTTCCGCCCGCTGGTGGGGGACGATCTGGACGCCCCGGCCCTGCTCGCCGCCGCCCTGGCGCTTGCGACCCACCGGGTGGTGGTGAAGCGCCCGCGCAAGGCGCCGATCATCGAGGGCACCAAGCCCGGCTATGCGCTGGAGGGCAAGTCCAGCCGCTACGACATCTATCCGAAGAAGGCCCTGAGCAAGGGCTGATCGCAAGGGAAGGGACTCCATGGACGACGCCATCCGCTGCCCCATCCGCCGCACCCTCGCGCACCTGCCCTGGGTCGGCGACGACCGCGCCGGCGCCCGCCACTGGCTGGCGATGCAGCGCGACCCGCTGGCCTGGCTGCAGAAGGTGCACGCCGAGCAGCCGGACATGGCGGTCACGCGCATGGGGCTGAGCCGGCTCTGGTGCCTGTTCCACCCCCGGGCGGTACAGGAGCTGATGGTCGACCACCGCGAACACCTCAAGCGCTGGGAACCCAGCCTGTGCATGATGCGCCAGTGGAACGGGCGCAGCTTCATGATGCGCGAGGGCGAGCCGGCGCGTGAAAGGCGCAAGGAGGTGCGACCGCATATCGCCGCGCCGGCGCCGGCCGAGATCCTGCGCCTGGCGGAGCGCTGGGGCGAAGGCATCGAGGATGGCGCCGAGCGTGATCTCGACCTGGAGATGGCCGCCTACAGCGTCACCCTCACCGGGCGGGCGCTCTTCGGTATCGACCTGGAGAACGACGCCTTCCGCGTGGCCCGTGCGGTGCGCCTGTTGTCACGGGTGGCGCTGCTGGAGACCAGTACCGGCATCCCGCTCGGGCACTGGTTCCCCAGCAAGCTGTGCCCGCGCAAGCGCTGGGCGCTGACGCAACTGCAGGAGGTGGTGGGGCGCTGCGCTGACGAATCGCTCCGTCCGCTGGCGGTGCATCGCGACGAACTGGCCACGCTGCTGATGGCGGGGCACCAGTCCACCGGCGCGACCCTGACCTGGGTGCAACTGCTGCTGGCGCAGCACCCGGCGGTGCGCGAGGCGCTGCGGGGCGAACTGAAGGGGGTGGACTGGAGCCGGGTGCAGGGCATGGCCGACCTGCGCCAGTGCCCGCTGCTGCGGGCGGTGATCCAGGAGAGCCTGCGCCTCTACCCGCCGGCCTATGGGCTGGTGCCCCGGCAGCTCACGGCGGATGTGGAGGTGTTCGGCCAGGGCCTGAAGAAGGGCGACATCGTCATGCTGTCGAGCTGGATCACCCATCGCGACCCGCGCTGGTTCGAGGCGCCGCTGGAATTCCGCCCGCAGCGCTTCATCGAACCCTCGAGCTGGCCGAAGGGCGCCTACTTCCCCTTCGGGCTGGGGGACCGCGCCTGCCCGGGCACGGCGATGGCGATGATGGACCTGGCGGTGTCGCTGGCCTGGTGGGTCGAGCACTGGGACGTCGAGCCCCTCGGCCCGGTGGAGCCACAGGGCTGGTTCTCCCTGCGGCCCAGGCGCGCACGGGTCAGGTTCGTGCGGCGGGGGTGATCTCCGCGGCGTAGGCGCGGAGGAACAGGTCCACCACTTCCTGCACGTGCTGCTCGGCCTCCTCGCCCTCCAGCGGCGCGCCGCAGCCGATCAGCAGGCGGAAATTCTGCCCGCCCTTGATCAGGCAGAAGAAGTGCTCGGCGGCGTTGATCGGCTTGTCGATGCGCAGCTTGCCGGCCTTGTCCGCCTGGATCAGCAGGCGCTCCATCTCATTGAGGATCTGCTGCGGGCCGGCATCGAAGAACAGCTTCGAGAGCTTCGGGTCCTGGTTGCCCAGGGTCACCATCAGCCGATGCAGCTCGATGGATTCGCTGCTGTTGATCAGGGCCTGGAAACCCATGCCGATGTTGCGTAGCACAGTTTCGATGGTCCCACCCAGGGGCAATTCGAACAGCAGCTCCGGCAACTGCTCCATGCACTTGGCCTTCACCGCGGCGGAGAACAGCGTCTCCTTGTCGGTGAAATGGCTGTACACGGTGAGTTTGGAGACCCCGGCCTCGGCGGCGATGGCATCCATGCTGCTGCCGTCGTAACCCTTGCTGAGGAACAGCGACTTGGCTGCCTCGAGGATCGCCGCGCGCTTGGCGGGGTCCTTCGGGCGACCGGGGCCGCTGGCTGGTAAAGATTTGTCAGACATTCGCGTTTAAATACTGGACTGGTGAGTTTGCTATTTTTACTATACCCGGCAGTATAAATATTCCGGGTATTCGGAAAAGGCTGTTGATTCGGTGTTGTAGGTCAGCATCTACATTTCAATTTTAATTTCGTAGATTGCTGTTGACAGCCTGCATTCTTGGCGTTAGAGTTCATGTCAGGTGCTGAACACAC
>NZ_QKRU01000035.1:0-70788 GCF_003234055.1 Pseudomonas sp. 57B-090624 | reverse complement strand
CCGTAGACCGGCTTGCCGCCGTTCTCGGCGCTGGTGATGCCCAGGCCGCTGGAGGTCACCGTCTTGCCGGTGCCGACGCCGGGGGTGTCGTAGTGGCCGGTGGTCGGTGTGTGGAGCGCCACGGTGTCGCCGTCGATGGCGCCGGACACGGCGTAGTTGCCGGGCGCCAGGGTGGCGGCGGTGGTGCCGTCGTAGGGCTTGGTGACGTTGCCGACGAGCTGGGCGGTGAGGGTGGGCGCCAGGCTGTAGAGGAAGCCGTTGCCGGCGCCCGCGACGGTGCTGCTGCCGTAGCTGGCGTTGTATTGCTTGAAGTCGTAGGCCAGGCCGCCACGGGTGTCGCCGGTGGGGTTCGCCGACCAGACCAGCCAGCGCCCGTTGGGCGTGGCCAGGGCGTTGGCGCCTGCGTTGTTGGTGAAGGCCTGGCCGGCCAGTTCGATGGCGGTGCCGGTGGCCTGGGAGGTGATGCCGGCGTTGAGGGTCAGGCGGTTGCCGGCCACCAGCTTGAGGGCGCCGTCCACGGCGATGGCGCTGTTGACGGTGATGTCGTTGCTGGCCTGGAGGGTGAGGGTGCTGCCGGCGACGGCGGCCTTGGCGATGGCACCCGGGCTCACCATCTGGTCGCCGGCGCTGTTGTTCAGGGTGTCGGCGAAGTCGGCGTCGCGCTGCACCAGCCACAGGCTGCCGGCGCCGCTCTGGCCGTCGACGGTGGCCTGCGGCGAGCGCACCAGGAAGTCGTTGCCGGCCAGCAGCTGGATGCCGCCGGAGCTGATCTGGTCGCCGGCCTGCAGGCCGATCAGGGCGTTGCGGGCGGAGGCGTAGCCCACCAGGCCGGTGCTGCCGCTGCCGATCGCGACGGCGCCCAGGTCGGGCGTGGAGCCGGTGCCCCAGTTGAAGTAGGGCACCAGGTAGTCGTGGTTGGGCAGTACGTAGACCCCCGAGCGGGTCAGGCGATGGGTGGCGGAGCCATAGAAGGTGTTGCTGGCGTCGGTCAGGCCGGTCAGGGGCGCATCGCTGTCGATGAAGGTGATGGAGCCGGCGCCGGCGCTGCCGTCCGGATTCTTGGCGGAGTAGCCATAGATCACGAAATGGCCGTTGCCCAGGTCGAGCACGCCGCCTTCGGCGCCCAGCGAGGCCAGGCGGTAGCCGCCGACCAGGGCGTTGCTGGGGGAGATGCTGCCGACGAAGCTGCCGTCGTTGCTGCCCACTGCGACGTAGCCCTGGCGGTTGCCCCAGAAGGGGCTGTTGAGGACGAACTTGCCGTTGCTCAGGAGCGTGATGCCGGGGTCCAGGGTGCCGACCATTGCATTGCTGCTGTCGAAGGTGCCGGTGCTGGCGGCGCCGCCGGTGCGCCACGCCACGTTCCCCGACCCGTCGTGCCACCGGGCGTTGCGGATCAGGTAGTTGCCGCCTGCCAGGGCGATGATGCCGCCGTTGCCCACTTCGTCGTCATCGAGGTCGCCCACCATGGAGTTGGCGGCCGAAACGGCGCCGACGGTGCTGCCGTTGCCGTTGGCCCAGGTGACCGCGCCGACCCGGCTGAGGCCGTTGAGGACGTCGTTCCAGTGCTGGCTGGTGACCACGTAGTGGCCGTTGGTGAGGGCGGTGGCGGAGAGGCCCACATGGTCGTAGGCCGTGCTGCCCACCAGGGAGTTGCCGGCGTTGATGAGGCCGACCGTGCCGCCGCTGCCGTTGCCCCAGGTGGAGGCGCCCACTTCGGGGTTGATGCCGTCGCTCCAGTAGGGGCTGCTGACCACGTAGTGGCCGCTGCCGAGGGCGGTGGACGCCTGGCCGACCCGGTCGTAGGCCAGGCTGCCCACCAGGGAGTTGGCGGCGCTGATGGCGCCTGCGGTGCCGCCGTTGCCGTTGCCCCAGGTGGCGGCGCCCACCTCGGGGTTGAGGCCGTCGCTCCAGTAGGGGCTGTTCACCACGTAGTGGCCGTTGGCGAGGACGGTGACCCCGTGGCTGCCGACCCGGTCGTTGGCGGTGCTGCCGACCAGGGAGTTGCCGGCGCCGATGACGCCGGCGGTGGGGCCTGTGCCGCTCATCCAGCTGGCGGCGCCGGCGCTGCCGTTCCAGTAGCCGCTGGTGACCACCACGTTGCCGTTGCCCAGTTCGGTGTAGCTGGGTTTGTCGCCGTCGGGGTGGTTGGAGACGTAGCCGACCCGGTCTGCCGCGGAGCTGCCGATCAGGGAGTTGCTCGCGTCCACCACGCCAGTGGTGGCGGTGGAGCCGCTCATCCAGGTGACGGCGCCTGTGTCGATCTGCGGGGTGAGGTGCCAGTGCTTGCTGAAGACCAGGACGTTGCCGTTGCCTAGCCTGACGATGCCGCTGTTGAGGTTGCTGTCGGTGCCGAGGAAGTCGTTGGTGCTGCTGCCGACCATGGAGTTGCTGGCGCCGATCACGCCGGCCGTGGGGCCGGTGCCGCTCAGCCAGCTGACGGCGCCGGCATCGACGGCGGCGCCGTTGTCCCAGACGCTGCTCCAGGTGATCGCGTTGCCCTGGTTCAGGGCCAGGACGTTGGTGCCGATGTAGTCGTCGGCGCTGCTGCCCACCAGCGAGTTGGCGGCGCTGACCACGCCCGTCAGGGCCTGGTTGGCGTAGCCGTAGGTGACGGCGCCGGCGTTGGTCGCGCTGCCGTTGTTCCAGAACCTTGAGCCGATGATGTAGTTGCCGTTGGTGAGCGTGGTGAGGGAATGGCCCACGCGGTCGTTGGTGCTGCTGCCGGTGAGGGAGTTGGCGCTGGTGACGAACCCGGAAAGGCCGGTGGTGCCGTTGAACCAGGTCACCGCGCCGACGTTGGCCAGGGCGCCGTTGTCCCAGTCGGGGCTGCCCACCGCCACATTGCTGCCGGCCAGCGCGGCGACGCCACCGGAGCCGATGTTGTCGCCGGCGCTGTTGCCGTAGAGGGCGGAGATCAGCCCCCCGGTCTTGCCGTTGTAGAGGAAGGCCGCGCCGGTGCTGAGGTTGCCGAAGTAGGCGCCGGGCGTGCTGACGACGATGTTGCCGTTGGCCAGCTGGGTGATGTTGCCGCCGCCGTGCTGGACCCCGGCCTGGGGGTTGGGGTCGGCGAGGTCGAGGTAGAGCTGGTCGCCGACCGTGTCGGTGATGACCAGGTTGGTGGGGTCGAACAGCACCTCGCCGCCCTGCCCGGCGTTGACCTGCCCGCCGTAGTTGAGGGTGCCCTTGCTCGACACCTCGATGAAGCCCCGCTCGCCGGTGGCGGCCTGGCCACGGAAGTCGGTGCGCGCGTCGGACCACACGACGATGTCGCCGTCGGCGCCCTTGGCGCTCAGTTGGGTGTAGGGGTTGATGGCGGTGGTGTGGGCGTTGGCCACCGCCGGGTTGGCGCCGTGGGCGTCGCCGCCGATGCGGATGGAGCCGCCCTTGGCGGTGCCGTCGGCCTTCACGCTGGCGGCGGCCAGGTTCACCGTTTGCCCGGTGACGGTGATGTCGCCGCCGCGCTGGCCGTTGGCGCTCAAGCTGCCGGAGATGAACGACGAGTCGCCGCCGTTGACGCGGATGGAGCCGCCCTGGGTCGAGCCGTTGGCGGTGATCCGGCCCTGGGTGGTCTGCAGGGCGCCATGGCTGGCGTCCACCGTCACCGTGCCGCCATCGCCGTCGGCATGGATGGCGCCGGCCTGGATGATGCCCTGGCCGGCGAGGGTGATGCGGCCACCGGTTGCGCCGCTGGCGTCCAGGGTGCCGGTATTGACCAGCCTGTCGCCTTCCAGGCGGATGACGCCATCGTGCTGGCTCACCGAGCCGGCCTCGACGATGCCTTCGTTGTTCACGACGGCGTTGAGCAGGCCCTCGGTCGCCTTGGCGGTGAGGATCACCTGGCCGCCGTCGGCCTGGATCAGTTGCTTGTTCTGGGCCAGGGCCTGGAGGGTGCCCTTGTCCACTTCCAGGCTGACCAGCTGGTCGCCGGCGAAGTCCAGGGTGACCTTGTCCCCGGCCGCCAGGGCGACGCTGCCGAGCCTGGCCTGGACCGTGCCCTCGTTGCTGACCTGGGCACCGAGCAGGGCCACGTAGCCGCCGTTGGCGGTGAGGCTGCCCTGGTTGTTGACGCGGCCGCCCTTGCCTTCGAAGGCGAAGTTGCCGGCGGCGAGGTTCTGGTCCGACAGGTCCAGGGTCGAGGCCACCAGGCCGCCGACGTTCACCTGCGCGCCGGGGGCGAAGAGGATGCCGTTGGGGTTGATCAGGAACACCTGGCCGTTGGCCTGCAGGGTGCCGTAGAGGCTGGAGGGGTCGCTGCCCACCACGCGGTTGAGGGCGATGGCGCTGCTGTTGGGCTGGACGAAGCTGACCTTCTCGCCCTGGGCGATGTTGAAGCTGTTCCAGTTGATCGCGAGGTTCTGCGACGACTGGGTGACCGTCATGCTGCCCTCGGCGCTGGCGATGCTGCCTTGCCCGAGGCTGACCTGGCCGTCGGTGGGCAGGGCGAGGGCGTGGCCGCTGGCGCCGGCGAGGAGGACGGCGAGCAGGGCCTGGGCGCGGGCCCGCTTGCCCTGGCCGGTGGCGTTCTCGGGGGCCGGCACGTAGGTGCCGTGGGCGGCGTTCCAGAGCAGTCGGTAGACGTGGTTCATGCTGTCGGCCTTGAAAGTCGTGTTCAGAAGTACTTGGTGGTCTGCAGCCAGAGGCGCGGGCTGCGGTCGTCATCGGAGGTCGGTTGGCTGCCCGTGCGCCAGGCGGCGAAGGCCTGCAGGTTGATGGCGGCGGGCAGTGCCAGGCTGACGCCCACGCCGGCCCCGGAGAGCGTGCGGCGGTTGTCGGCGGTGCCGGCCACGGGGCGATGGCTGATGCGCCCGCCGCCGGCGTCGTAGAAGCCGAAGAGCTGCCAGGCGGGGGCGAGGGCGTAGCGCAGTTCCAGGTTCGCCAGCCAGGCATCGTCGGCGGCGGCCTCGCCCTGGGGGTAGGCGCGCACGGCATAGGCGCCGCCCAGGCTGAGCTTTTCCGAGGAGTCGAGGTTCTTGGCGGCGCGCTGGCCGGAGGCGCGCAGCTGGAGGCTGAAGCGGTCGGTGAGCCGTTGCAGGCGGGTGAGCTGGAAGGCGAGCTTGGCGTAGTGGCCCCGGGTGTCCAGCCCGGCGTCGTCGAGGGCGTCGCTGGCCGCGTCCAGTTCGAGGTTGCCGGCCACGAGGCTTGCGCCGTACTGCATGGCGCCGCCGCCGAGCAGGCTGTCCTGGTGGCTGCCGCTCAGGCCCAGGCTCCAGACGTCCAGGGTCTTGTCGAGGGTGGTGTCGGTGGCGTCGACCCGGTCTTCGAGCCGCTTGCGTTCGTAGCTCAGTTGGCCGTCGAGCCGTGCCTGGCGGCTGCGCAGCAGGGGCTGCAGGGCGTAGACCGAGGCGATGCTGGCCTTGCCGTGGGCGTCCAGGGATGCGAAGTCCTCGCCCAGTTCGTAGCGCATCTCCGACCAGGCCAGGCCGACCTGGGTGGCCTGGGGGCCCAGGGGCAGCTGGTAGGCGAGGCGGCCGTAGTTCATCCCGGCGCCGGAGGTCAGGCCGCGCAGGCTGAGGCTGTCGCCGAGGCCGGTGGGGCTGTTGATGGCGAGGTTGCCGCCGAGCCGTTCGCTGCCGGTGTAGCGGTTGTCGAAGTTGTCCGCCTCCAGGCTGCCGGCCACCCGGGGGCCGGCCCCGAGGGAGACGTCCAGGTCGGTGAGGCCGACGGAGGCGCCCGGCTTGAGGGTGGAGTGCACCTCGGCACCGGGCAGTTCGTTGAGCAGCAGCAGGGAACGCTCCAGGGCGGCGGCCTGCACCGCGTCGCCCGGGTGCAGGTCGTCGAGCTGGCGCTGTGCGGTGGCGTCGTTGAGCAGGGAGCGGTTGTCGAGCCGGACCTTGCCCAGGCGGCCTTCGAGAACGGCGATGGTGAGCAGCCCGCCCTTAATGTCCTGGGCGGGCAGGTAGGCGCGGGCCAGCAGGTAGCCCTGTTCGCGGTAGTGGGCGGTGATGCGCTCGGCCAGGCCCTGCAGTTGGGCCAGGCTCAGTTCGCGGTCGGTGCTGTCGGCGAGCAGCGCCAGCAGGTGCGCCTCGCTGAACTCGCGGGCGCCGGTGATCCGGAACGCCTTGATCTGGAGCTTGACGTCGCTGGGCAGCGACAGGGCCGGGCGGGCCGGCGCCGCCTCGGGCAGCACGCCGTCGGTGGCCGGCGGCAGGGTGAGCGGGGCCTTGATGTTTTCCAGGATCTGCCCGGCATCGGGAGCCTGGGCGGCCAGGGCCGTCTGCGCAAGTGACAGGGCGAATGCGACTGCTCCGCTGCACGCCGTGTGTTTCATGGATCCGTTGCCTCGCCTGTGATGTCGCTTTGCCAGGGAGGCATGTTCCCATGGCCGCCGAGGGGGCACTTTGCCGGCAGCGGGGGAGACTTTGCCGGCAGACAATTTTTCCGTTCACGGCGTGGGAAGGCGGGTGTGTTCTGGGCTCTAATACCCGCTCCAGCCGCCCCACAGACCCCATCGGCATGCGCATTTCCAGCAACCCGAAGATCCTGCTCATCGACGACTCGGTGGCCGACCTGCGCGTGCTGACGGAGTTTCTGTCGGCCCGGGGCCTGGACATAGTGGTGGCGTTCGACGGCAAGGACGGTTATCGCAAGGCCCAGCTGTTGCGCCCCGACCTGATCCTGCTGGACGTGCACATGCCCGGCAGCGACGGCTTCGCCACCTGCCGGTTGCTCAAGGCCAACCCGGATACCAGCGCCATCCCGGTGATTTTCCTGACGGCGGCCAACCAGCCGCAGGAGCGCCTGACGGGCCTGACGCTGGGCGCCGTGGACTACATCGCCAAGCCGCTGATCGACGAGGCGGAGGTGGTGGCGCGGGTGCAGATCCACCTGGAGCTCGCCCGCCGCCTGCGCGCGGCGGCGCCGGCCGCCCCGTCGGCGGAGGCGGATACCCGGCCGGAAGCGGTGCTGGTGAAGGTGGCCACCGAGCACCTGCGCCGGGACCTGCGACAGCCGCCCTCGCCGGAGGTGCTGGCGCGCCTGTGCGGCACCAACGAGACCCGCCTCAACGAGGCCTTCCACAAGATCGTCGGCATGCCCATCTATGCCTGGCTGCGCGAGGAGCGCCTGACCCAGGCCCAGGGCTTGCTGGGCCGCACCGAGACGCCCATCGCCGATATCGGCGACCACCTGGGCTACACCAATGCGGCCAGTTTCTCCAAGGCCGTGCGGGAGCGCTTCGGTTGCTCGCCGCGCGAGTTGCGCAGCCGCCTGCGGGATGAGGCCGGCCACCGTGCACCGCTGCAGCAAGGCGCCGCGGACGATGCCTGCTGAAGCCCGCTTCAGGCGCGTCTGGCGGGCGCTCTGCCTGTGCGGCCTGCTGCTGATGGCCGGTGGCGCCTGGGCCGAGGTGCTGGAGGTGCGCGAGGAGGCGGCCTTCCAGCTGCTGGAGCGCATCGGCTTGCGCATCGACGAGGACGGCAGCCTGGATATCGCTGCGGTCGCCGCCGCGCCCGAACGCTTCGTCGAGGTCGCCGCGCAGGAGCTGTCCCAGGGCTTCGATCCCCGGCCACGCTGGTTGCGCTTCAGCCTGCGCAACCCGGGCCCGGCCCCCATTGAGCGCTGGCTGGAGGTCGGCCATACCCGGCTGGAGTCGGTGCAGCTCTTCACCCAGGCCGGCGATGGGCAGTGGCAGGTACAGGCCAGCGGCCTGGCGGTGCCCATGGCGTTGCGCCCGCTGCCGGGGCCGACGGCGCTGTTCCCGATTGCCTTGCAGCCGGGGGAGACCCGCGTGCTCTATCTGCGCGTGCAGTCGCGCTCCGCCCAGTACCTGGGGATGCGCGTGTGGGAGCCGATGGCCTATCGCGACCGGCAGTCGCGCTTCGAGAACCTGCGTTCGATGGGCCAGGGCGGCATCATTCTGGCGGGGTTGCTGTCCCTGCTGATCTTCATCCAGCTGCGGAACATGCCCTATCTCTACTTCGGGCTGGAGATGCTGTTGATCAGCGCGTTCGAGGCGATCATCGGCGGGCTGGCGCAGCAATACGCCTGGCCGGGCACCTGGCCGTTCCCGATCGTGCTGGTGCCGCTGCTGGGGGCGGCGATCATGATCATGCACTGCCAGTTCGTGCGCACCTTCCTCGATCTCCGGAGGCTGGGGCGCGGCTGGGACCGCTTGCTGCTGGGCGTCATCGGGGTGGTGGTCGTGGCGGCGCTGGGGGCCAGCCTGCACCACTACATCTTCTGGCTGCAGGTGCTGTCCCTCACCTCGCTGGTGGCGCTCGCGGTGGGGATCATCACCTCCTACCTGGCCTGGCGCGGCGGCAATGCGTCGGCGGGCCTGACGCTGATCTCGTTCGGGGCCTTCGGGGCCTCGGTGGTGATCCGGCAGGCGGGCCTGTACCTGGGGCTGGACCCTACCGGGCCGCTGCTGGCGAGCGCCTGGCCGCTGGCGGTGCTGGTGATGGCGCCGCTGATTCTCATCGCCATCACCACGCGCACCCAGCAGTTGTCCGCCGCCCTGGCGGTGGAGCGCGAAGCCAACCGTGCCAAGACCACCTTCCTGGCCCACATGAGCCATGAGTTGCGCACGCCGCTCAATACCATCATCGGTTTCGCCCAGTTGCTGCAGCGGGGCTCGCGTCGCCTGGGGCCGGAGGAGGGCGCGCGGGCCATCGAAGGCAGCGGGCGCCATTTGCTGCACCTGATCGACGAGCTGCTGGATGCGGCGCGGGCGGAGATCGGCCAACTGGAGGTGGCGGCCACGCCGCTGGCGTTCCGGCCCTGGCTGGCGGAGATGGTGGAGGTCGCCAGGTTGCAGGCGGAAGCGGCGGGCAACGGTTTCTCCCTGGAGGAGCACGGGGTGGTGCCCGAGTACGTTTCCATCGACAGCCGGCGCCTGCGCCAGGTGCTCGACAACCTGTTCAGCAACGCGAACCGGCACACCAGGGACGGGCGCATCGCCCTGCGTTACCGGGGGGAGAAGCTGGACGGGCTGGTTCGGCTGTTCTTCGAGGTGGAGGACAGCGGCGGCGGTATCGCGGCGGGCGACCTGGCGAGGATCTTCGAGCCTTTCGTGCGGGGGGCGAACCAGCCTGCGGAGGGCTCGCGGGCGGGGGTCGGCCTGGGGCTGGCCATCGCCCGGCAACTGGTGCGCTGCATGGGCGGCGAGCTGAGCGTGGCCAGCACTCCTGGCCAGGGCAGTGCGTTCCGCTTCCATGTGGTGGGCGAGTTGCTGACGGAGTTGCCGGCGGAGCCCGCTGCCGTGGACGTCGACGCTCCCCGGCCCCAGGGCGACCGGGTGGTGATGCTGGTGGAGGACGACCCGGACCTGCGCCTGCTGCTGGCCGAGCAGCTGGAGCGGCACCGGTTGCGGGTGGTCATCGCCGTCGATGGCCGCGATGCGGCCCTCCAGTGGCGCGACGACATCGCCCTGGTGATCACCGATCAGTTCATGGACGGCGGTGATGGCTGGTCGGTCCTGCAGATGGTGGCCGAGCGTTCCCCGGCGACGCCGGTGGTGCTGCTTTCCGCAGCCGCGCCGCTGGCGCCGGAGGGCTTCGCGTCGCACCTGAGCTTCGCGGCCTGCCTGAGAAAGCCGATCAGCGAAACCGAGCTGGCGGCGCTGTTGGTCAGGTTCCTGGGGTTGCAGGACCTGGCCTCGCCGGGCAGCGAGCCGCCGGCATCCGATGTGGCGGCACGCCCGGATGCGGCACGCCTGGCGATCCTGGCGAACCTGGTGGAAACCGGGCAGGTGACGCTTATCGAGAAGTGGGCCCATGACCTGGCGGCCGAGCAGCCGTTGTGCATCGGTTTTGCCGATGCCGTTCTCCAGGCCGCATTGACCCTGGATTTCCCTCGGCTGGCCGAGCTGGTGGGGGCGGGCGAGGGCTGAGCGAGCGGGTGCCTGTGCAGGCTGCTGCACCCGGGGCCAAGCTAGTGGTCTATAGGCGCCTCAAGCGCCCTATATCGACTGGATTACCAGTGCTGCGAGCTTTCAGCATGCTGGTGCAGGATCCTCACTACCTGGACCTCGTCACCTACAACGCGATACGCGGCGTAGAAAGGGATGAAGCGGAAAATCAGGTCTCGCATATCAGGAGCCCGTGAGGGGCGGCCGGAGCCAGGGAACAGGAGCAGTTGCTCAAGTGCCGATATGACACTGGCCACTATCTCCTCTGCTGAGGCTGCGCCTGTCCGGGGCTCATAGAATTCGTAGATCTTCGTAAGGTCGCTGTCAGCTAGCTCGGTCAGAACGATTTTTGCCACGGTTCACCCACTTGGCCTTGATGGCTTCGAGATCAGTAAGGTTGCCCGCGTCTGCTTGCTGGATGCCTTCCTTGATCGCTGCCAGATGCCATGACTCATCATCCAGATACCGCATTAGTGCGCGTTTCATGTGGTACTGGCGATCACGATCCGTAGCCTCGGAAAGCTCATCCAATCGAGTGATCAGGTCATCTTCGACCCGAAACGACAGAACAGGCGATGCCATGGTGACCTCCGGTCAGTTTCGTATACAACGTATACATGTTCGTATATGTCGGCACTGTAATTAGGCTTGCTTATGCTTACAACCATTGCTTTTAGCGTTAGACCCGCGTTAGACCCAGCAAGATAGAGGGAGATGGGTGCTAACTTGCGTTTACCTATTGGTAAATTTGGCTCTGGGCCGTTCGTCGGCTCGATTGACAGTGGGATGCAAGCTGCCCCAAAGCGGTCTTCTGGACGTCCGTATCGGCAGGCTCGATAGCCTCAACACAGTCGCGGACAGAGCGTGTTGAGAACGCATCGATGAAGGGGCGAGGCTCTCCCCACTGCAACCCAATTCATCTTGAACACGACTACATCGTCCACATTCAGAAAATTGGTTCGTTTGATAGCGACTGGTCAGAGGGGATGTCCATCCGCCTGGATAAGGCAGCAGGGTCGATCCATCTTGCACTTCAGGTGTTTGGCACTCAGGTCGAGCACATCCTGGAGGTCCTCGGTCTGAAGTGATGTGGACGTTGTGGGTCTATGAAGGGGCGACTTCGCTTACGCCAGAAAGACAAAAGCCGCGCAATGCGCGGCTTTTTCATGGGGTTTTGGTGGTGGGCCCACACGGACTCGAACCGTGGACCAAAGGATTATGAGTCCTCTGCTCTAACCGACTGAGCTATAGGCCCCCAGAAGGCCGGCGGATTATACCGGCGCCTTTTCCTGAGCGCCAACGGGTTGACACGGATCGAGGAATTGCCGGGCGAAAACGTCGGCGGGCAGGGGGCGGCTGACGACGTAGCCCTGGATCTGTTCGCAGCCTTCGGCGGTGAGGAAGGCTTCCTGGGCGTGGGTTTCGACGCCTTCGGCGATGACGGTGAGTTGCATGCTGCGGCCGAGGGCGATGATGGCGCGGGCGATGGCGGCGTCTTCGAGGTCGTCGGGCAGGCCGCGGACGAAGGATTTGTCGATCTTGATGATGTCCAGCGGCAGGCGCTTGAGGTAGCTGAGGGAGGAGTAGCCAGTGCCGAAGTCGTCGATGGCCAGTTGCACGCCGAGCGCCTTGAGGGCGTGGAGCACGGCGAGGGCTTCTTCGGCCTGGCTCATGATGAAGCCTTCGGTGATTTCCAGTTGCAGGTGGCAGGGGACGACGCCTGTGTCCTGCAGCAGGCGGTCGATGCGCTCGACCAGTTGCGGCTGGCGCAGCTGGGCGCCGGCGAGGTTGACGGAGAGCGGGCCGAAGGGGGCGTGGCGGTCCTGCCATTCGCGCATCTGCCGGCAGGCTTCGGCGAGGACCCAGTCGCCCAGGGGGAGGATGAGGCCGTTCTCTTCGGCGAGGGGGATGAAGCGCTCGGGGGAGATTTCGCCGAACAGGGGGTGGTGCCAGCGGATCAGGGCTTCGGCGCCGATCAGGCGGCGGTTCTGCAGGCACAGCTTGGGTTGGTAGTAGAGGCTGAGTTCGCCACGTTCGAGGGCACGGCGCAGTTCGTTCTCCAGGGCCATGCGTTCGTTGGCCTGGAAGGTGAGGTCGCGGGTGTAGAACTCGATGCGGTTGCGGCCCTTGGATTTGGCGCGGTACATGGCGGCGTCGGCGTTCTTGACGACGGTGGCGACGTCGTTGCCGTGTTCGGGGTAGAGGCTGATGCCGATGCTGGCGCTGGTGAAGAATTCGTGGTCGTCGGCTTCGAAGGGGGCGCTGAAGCAGGCGAGCACCTTGTTGGCGACGTGTTCGGCGTCGACGGCGTTGTGCAGGCCGGGCAGCAGGATGATGAATTCGTCGCCACCGAGGCGGGCGACGGTGTCGATGTCGCGCAGCTGCTCCTTGAGGCGGGCGGCGATGCCCTTGAGCAGGAGGTCGCCGACCGGGTGGCCGAGGCTGTCGTTGATGTGTTTGAAGCGGTCGAGGTCGATGAACAGTACGGCGCCTTGCTGGGCGTCGGTGGTGGCGTCGAGCAGGGCGGCCTGCAGGCGGCTTTCGAAGAGGATGCGGTTGGGCAGCCCGGTGAGGGGGTCGTGGTGGGCCTGGTAGTCGAGGCGGGCCTGGGCGTGCTTGAGGGTGGAGATGTCGGCGAAGACGCCGACGAAGTGGGTGATCTGCTCGTCGCGGTTGCGCACGGCGCTGATGGTCAGCCACTCGGGGTAGGGTTCGCCGTTCTTGCGGCGGTTCCAGATTTCGCCCTGCCAGTGGCCGTCGGCGGCGAGCTGGTGCCACATGGCGGCGTAGAAGGCGCTGTCGTGCTGGCCGGAGGCGAGCAGGCGCGGTGATTGGCCGAGGGCTTCGGCTTCGCTGTAGCCGGTGATTTCGGTGAAGGCGCGGTTGACGGCGGTGATGCGTTGTTCGGTGTCGGTGATCATCACGCCTTCGGCGGTGCTTTCGAAGACGGTGGCGGCCTGCAGGAGCTTTTCCTGCATCTGCTGGCGCTCGGTGATGTCGCGGGCGATGGTGAGGACGCAGGCTTCGCCGTTGATGGGGATGGGCTGGGCGGTGAGTTCGCAGAGGCGGATGCTGCCGCCCTTGGTGCGTATCGGGGCGGTGAAGTTGCGCAGGCTGCCCTGCTCGCTGATGGCGCGGACCATTTGCTGGCGGTCTTCGGGGTTGGCCCAGATGCCGAGTTCGAGGGTGGAGCGTTCGGCGGCCTCGCGTGCGACGTAGCCGGTGATGCGGGTGAAGCCTTCGTTGGCTTCGATGAGCCGACCGTCGACCAGGCGGGTGATGAGCAGGCCGTCGGGGGAGGCGTGGAAGGCGCGGGCGAATTTCTCTTCGGAGATCTTCAGTTGCTGCTGGGTTTCCTTGACGAGGGTGATGTCGCGCACGACGACGATGAGGGCGGGGATGCCGTCGAGGTCGATGGGCTGCGCGGAGATGAGGCCGGTGAAGCTTTCGCCGTTCTGCCGGCGGAAGGTCATTTCCAGGTTGTGCAGGCTTTCGCTCTGCAGGCGCTGGAGGAGGCCGGGCCCCATGTCGGGGGTGCCCCAGATGCCCAGTTCGGTGGCGGTACGGCCGATGGCCTGGGCGGCGTCGATGCCGGTCTGTTGCTCGAAGGTGCGGTTGACGTCGAGCAGGCGGCCGTCCTGGCGACGGGCGAGGGCGATGACGTCGGGGCAGTTGTGGAACACGGAGGCGAATTTCTGCTGGGAGAGGCGCAGGGCGTGTTCGGTGTCCTTGGCCTCGGTGATGTCGATCATCAGGCCGCGGATGATCTGGCTGTCGCCCTGGGGGTCGAGGGTGACGATGTCGCGGATCCACAGGACGCGGCCGTCGGCGGCGAGCATGCGGTAGTCGAAGCTGTGGTCGCGCCCGGCGGCGACTTCTTCGTTGCAGAAGTGTTCGGCGTGCCGGGCGTCTTCGGGATGGAGGGTGCGCTGCCAGAAGCCGGTTTCGAGCCAGTCCGCCAGGGGGTAGCCGAGCATGCGTTCGGCGTGGGGGGAGACGTAGGTGAAGCGGTGTTCGTCGAGGCGCATTTCCCAGGCGATGGCGTTGAGGCTTTCGACCAGGCCACGGTAGTGCTGTTCGCTGGTGCGCAGTTCGTCTTCGAGCAGGGCGCGGCGTGACATTTCGCCGCTGAGGCGGCGGTTGATGCGCAGGACGAAGAGCAGGGCGAGGCCGATCAGCAGCAGGGCGGGAAGGCCGTAGGCGATGAAGGTGGTCCAGACCGGTCGACGGTCGATGACGCCGCCGACCCAGCGGTCCTGGATGGCTTCGATCTGGGCGGTGCTGATGTCGGCGAAGACCTTGTCGAGGATGCCGACCAAGGGGGTTTCGCCTCGCGGCGTGGCCATGGCGAGCTGGTAGCGGTAGGGCGTCTCGCCGCTGATGTAGAGGCCTTCGAGCCTGAGCTGGCGCAGGCTCCAGACGCTGGAGGCGAGGTCGCCGACGAAGGCGTCGGCCTGGCCGGTGGCCAGTGCCTGGAGGCTGGCGGCGACGCTGGGCAGGGGCAGGAGGTTGAGGTCGGGATTGCCGCTGCGTAGCAGTTCGTGGGGGGCGTAGTTCTCGACCACGGCGATCTTCAGGCCGTAGAGCTCGCCGAGCGATTTGGGCTGGGGGCCGCCGTCGCGGGCGAGGATGACGATGGGGAAGTCGAGGTAGGGGCGGGTGAAGCTGAGGTATTGCTGGCGTTCGGGGGTGGACATGATGCCGGGCAGCAGATCGAGCTGGCCATTGCGGGCCTGTTCCAGCACTTCACCCCAGTTGCGCGGTTCCACCGGTTCGAGGCGGACGCCCAGGCGCTCCTGGATCAGCTTGACGTAGTCGGCGGCGAGGCCCTGGTGGCGGCCCTGGCTGTCGCGGAATTCGAAGGGGGGCCAGGAGGCGTCGATGCCCATGCGCAGGACGGGGTGGTCCTGCAGCCATGCCTGTTCTTCCTGCGTGAGGGTGAGCGCTCCGGACGGGGCTGCCCAGAACGCCAGACACAGCAGGAGAATGGCAGGCAGACGCGCCATGACGGTCTCGTTCCACGAAGTGATAGGCGGAAGTGTAGACGCGGCCGCTGGCGCTTTGGTAGCAGAAAGAAAAACCCCCGGACTGGCCGGGGGTTTGTTCGATCACTCGTCGAGGAAGGAGCGCAGATGCTCGCTTCGCGACGGGTGGCGCAGCTTGCGCAGCGCCTTGGCTTCGATCTGACGGATCCGCTCGCGGGTCACATCGAACTGCTTGCCGACTTCCTCGAGGGTGTGGTCGGTATTCATGTCGATGCCGAAGCGCATGCGCAGAACCTTGGCTTCACGGGCGGTGAGGCCGGCCAGTACTTCGCGGGTCGCTTCCTTGAGGCTTTCGACCGTGGCCACGTCGATCGGGGACTGCATGGTGCTGTCCTCGATGAAGTCGCCCAGGTGGGAGTCCTCGTCGTCGCCGATCGGGGTTTCCATGGAGATCGGCTCTTTGGCGATCTTCAATACCTTGCGGATCTTGTCCTCGGGCATTTCCATGCGCTCGCCAAGCTCTTCCGGGGTGGGCTCGCGGCCCATTTCCTGGAGCATCTGGCGGGAGATGCGGTTGAGCTTGTTGATGGTCTCGATCATGTGCACCGGAATACGGATGGTGCGGGCCTGGTCGGCGATCGAGCGGGTGATCGCCTGGCGGATCCACCAGGTGGCGTAGGTCGAGAACTTGTAGCCGCGACGGTATTCGAACTTGTCCACCGCCTTCATCAGGCCGATGTTGCCTTCCTGGATCAGGTCGAGGAACTGCAGGCCGCGGTTGGTGTACTTCTTGGCGATGGAGATCACGAGACGCAGGTTGGCCTCGACCATCTCTTTCTTCGCCCGGCGGGCTTTCGCTTCGCCGATGGACATGCGGCGGTTGACGTCCTTGATCTCGGCGACCTTGAGGTCGACTTCCTTCTCGAGGTCGATCAGCTTCTGCTGATTGCGCTTGACGTCGTCCACCAGCTTGCCGAGGGCTTCGGCGTACTTGGCCTTGCCTTTGGCGAGGCCTTCGACCCAGGTCAGGTCGACTTCGTTGCCCGGGAACAGGCGCAGGAAGTCGGCACGCGGCATGCGGGCATCACGCACGCAGAGCTGCATGATGGCGCGTTCCTGGGCGCGGACGCGGTCGAGGGCGTCACGAACGCGGTCGACCAGGGCGTCGAACTGCTTCGGCACCAGCTTGATGGGCATGAAGAGCTCGGCCAGGCCTTGCAGCTCGTCGATCGCCTGCTTGCTGCTGCGGCCGTGCTTCTTCAGGGCCTTGCGGGCTTTCTCGAGCTGGTCGGAGACTGCGGTGAAGCGACGCAGCGCTTCTTCCGGGTCCGGGCCGCCGTCACCTTCTTCCTCGGTGTCGTCGCCGTCGCCTTCCTCTTCTTCGTCCTCGTCCTTTTCCTTCGCGGCGCTGTCGTCCTTCAGGTCGACAGGCTCGACTTCCTCGGCCGGCAGGCTGCCGTCGTCAGGGTCGATGTAGCCGGCGAGGACGTCGGAGAGACGACCGCCTTCGGTGGTGACTCGGTGGTATTCGGCAAGGATGCTGTCGACGGTACCGGGGAAGTGGGCGATCGCGCTCATCACTTCGCGGATGCCTTCCTCGATGCGCTTGGCGATTTCGATCTCGCCTTCGCGGGTCAGCAGCTCCACGGTCCCCATTTCGCGCATGTACATGCGCACCGGGTCGGTGGTCCGGCCGATGTCGGTCTCGACCGCGGCGAGAGCTGCGGCGGCTTCTTCCGCGGCGGCTTCGTCGGTGTCGGCTTCGGCCAACAACAGGGCATCCGCATCCGGGGCACTCTCGAATACGTTGATCCCCATGTCGTTGATCATGCGGATGATGTCTTCCACCTGTTCCGGATCGGAAATATCCTCCGGCAGGTGGTCATTGACCTCCGCGTAAGTCAGGTAACCCTGCTCACGACCACGGGCGATCAACTCTTTGAGGCGAGACTGCTGTTGCGCTTTTCCGGACATAACACCCTATCCACTTAAGGTCTTGGCGGGCTAAAAACAAGCCGAGGATTATACCTGACCAGGTGCCTCACGCGCCAGTTGGGCTGGTGGAGGCTGGAGATGGACTGCGGCTGAGGAGGTCGCGCAGTTGGTCTTTTTCCTCTGCGCTGAGTTCGCTCTGCCTTGCTTTGCGTAGCAGTTGTTCGAGGCTGCGCTCACGTTGGCGGGCCGACAACCTAGTTATAGTGTCGAAAAACTGTTGTTCAAGGTTGTCGCTCGAAATCAACCATTCCTTTTCCGCCAGGGCCTGCAGCAGGCGGCCCTGTTCGGTGCCGTGCCAGCGGGCGATGAGCTGCAGCGAGCGCAGCTTCGGGTTCTTCTGCAGGGCTTCGAGCAGGGACACCATCAGGCGCGCGTACGTGTCGTCTTCTGCCGCGAAGTGGCTGGCATTTTCGACCTTCTGGGCAAGGTTCGGGTGATGCAGAAGGGTGCGCAGGGCGGTCAGTGTCGGTGACTCGACCTTGATCTCGGTGCGCGGCGGGCGCTTGAAGTCGTCGCGCCCGCCCTTCTTGTCCCAGGGCTTGCCGCCTTTCTTCCAGTCGCCTTTCTTGCGCTCACCCTTCTGCCAGTCGCCCTGTTGCCGGGCGGGTGGTTCGAAGTAGTGTTCCTGGCTCGGCTCGCCGTAGCTTTCGTAGCCGGCGGGGGCGCCGTAGTGGTAGTCGTCGGGGTAGTGCGACGGCTCGCTGCTGGGGGGCGGTGCGTCGTGACTCAGTTGGCCGATCGCCTCACCGTTCAATCCGGTGATTTCCGACAGGCGCTGGCGCATGAGTGTACGCAGGTTGGCGCCGGGAACCTTGTCGATCAGCGGTGCTGCCAGGGTCACCAGGTGTGCCTTGCCTTCCAGGGAGCTGGGGTCGGCTTCTTCCTTCAACTGCTGGAAGAAGTAGTCGGCAAGGGGTTGGGCGTGCTGGGTTATGCGGGCACGGAAGGCGTCGGTGCCTTCGGCGCGCACCAGGCTGTCCGGGTCCTCGCCTTCGGGAAGGAACAGGAAGCGCGCGCGGCGCCCGTCCTCCAGGCTCGGCAAGGTGGCTTCGAGTGCTCGCCAGGCAGCCTTGCGGCCGGCCTGGTCGCCGTCGAAGCAGAACAGGATGCTGGGCACCAGGCGGAACAGGCGCCTGACATGTTCTTCGCTGGTAGCGGTGCCCAGGGTGGCGACGGCATTGCGCAGGCCTTGCTGGGCGAGGGCGATGACGTCCATGTAGCCCTCGACGACCATGATCTCGTCGAGGTTGCGGTTGTTCTTGCGGGCCTCGTACAGGCCATAGAGTTCCTGGCCCTTGTGGAAGACCGGTGTCTCGGGGGAGTTCAGGTACTTGGGCTTGTCGTCACCCAGCACCCGGCCGCCGAAGGCGATGATGCGGCCACGGTTGTCGCGGATGGGGAACATGACCCGGTCGCGGAAGCGGTCGTAGCGCTTGCCGCTTTCGGCGTTCTCGATCAGCAGGCCGGCGTCGATCAGGGTCTTCTGCTGCAGGGCGTCGCTGGCCAGGTGCTTGAGCAGGTTGTCCCAGCCTGGCGGTGCGAAGCCCAGGCCGAAGTCGCGGGCGATCTCGCCGGACAGGCCGCGGCCTTTCAGGTAGTCCACTGCCGCCTTGCGCGTCGGGTGGCTTTTCAGGGCCTGGCGGTAGTAGTCCGAGGCGGCACTGAGCAGGGCGTAGAGGGGCGAGTCCGTGGGTTGTCGCGGGCGGTTGCCGCGACCACTTTCTTCGCGTGGTACGTCCATCCCGGCGCGCTTGGCGAGTTCCTCGACGGCCTGGGGGAAGTCCAGGTTGTCGTGGTCCATGACGAAGCCGAGGGCGTTGCCGCCCGCGCCGCAGCCGAAGCAGTAATAGAACTGCTTGTCCGGGCTGACGCTGAAGGAGGGCGTCTTCTCGTTATGGAAAGGGCAGCGGGCGCTGTAGTTCTTGCCGGTCTTCTTCAGCTGGATGCGCGAACTCACCACTTCGACTATGTCGGTGCGGTTCAGCAGATCGTCGATGAAGCCTTGGGGGATCAGGCCGGCCATAGGGTGCTCAGGACTCGGGAAGGGTCAAAGCATAGGCCTCCATCACCCTTGGGTGATAGCGGCATTACCAGGGGCTGCAAATGCAAAAAACTCCGGCATTCGCCAAGGCGAAGCGGAGTGTCGCGTGCGGTGCCTGAATGCACTCGCCCGGCCGGAGCCGGGCGATGCTGAAAGCGTGCGGCGAAGCCTGTTAACTCAGTACAGGCGCTCGCGGCGGCGCTGTTCGCGCTGCACTTTCTTGGCGTGACGCTTAACTGCAGCAGCAGCTTTGCGCTTGCGCTCGGCAGTGGGCTTCTCGTAGAACTCGCGGCTACGTACTTCAGCCAGTACACCGGCTTTTTCGCAGGAGCGCTTGAAGCGACGCAGGGCTACGTCGAAGGGTTCGTTCTCTTTAACTTTGACGGCTGGCATCCAGGTCGTACCTTCACTAATTACCGTGGGTGAACGTGCTCCTGGCTAGGGTTGCGGGAGAACGTCGGTTTTCAAGGGTTGCGGATGTTAACGCCTTGCGCCCCGGAATGCAAAGCCTTCAGTCGAAAACCGCTGGCCGGGGCGGAGGGCGGCGATTATGATGCGCGCCTTCTTTATTGGCTAGGCCTCGAAGGCTCGATCCCAATGCTAGTGCTGGGTCTGGAAACCTCTTGCGACGAGACCGGCGTCGCCCTCTACGACAGCGAACGCGGCCTGCTGGCCGATGCGCTGTTCAGTCAGATCGACCTGCACCGCGTCTATGGCGGTGTGGTGCCTGAGCTGGCATCCCGCGATCACGTCAAACGCATGCTGCCGCTGCTGCGGGAAGTGCTGGATGGCGCAGGCTGCAAGCCGACGGATATCGACGGCATCGCCTACACCTCGGGCCCCGGCCTGGTCGGCGCTCTGCTGGTCGGCGCCTCCTGTGCGCAAGCCCTGGCGTTCGCCTGGGGCGTGCCCGCCTTGGGCGTGCATCACATGGAAGGCCATCTGCTGGCGCCCATGCTGGAGGAGCAGCCGCCGGAGTTCCCGTTCGTCGCCTTGCTGGTTTCCGGCGGCCATACGCAACTGGTGCGCGTCGATGGCATCGGCCGCTACGCGCTGCTCGGTGAGTCGGTGGATGACGCCGCCGGCGAGGCCTTCGACAAGACGGCCAAACTGATCGGCCTGGGCTATCCGGGTGGCCCGGAGATCGCCCGCCTGGCGGAGTCCGGTGTGGCAGGGCGCTTCACCTTCCCGCGCCCGATGACCGATCGCCCTGGCCTGGATTTCAGTTTCAGCGGCCTGAAGACTTTCGCCCTCAACACCTGGCAGCAGTGCCGCGATGCTGGGGACGACGGTGAGCAAACCCGTTGCGACATCGCTCTGGCGTTCCAGCAGGCGGTGGTCGAGACTCTCGTCATCAAGTGCCGCAGGGCCCTGAAGCAGACCGGCCTGAAGCGCCTGGTGATCGCTGGCGGTGTCAGCGCCAACCAGGCCTTGCGCCAGGCTTTGGAGGCGATGCTGGCCGAGCTTCATGGCAACGTCTTCTACGCGCGTCCGCGCTTTTGTACCGACAACGGCGCGATGATCGCCTACGCCGGTTGCCAGCGCCTGAAGGCCGGGCAGCAGGAAGGTCCGGCGATCGCCGTGCAGGCTCGTTGGCCCATGGAAAACCTGCCGGCCATCTGATTCCCGTGCGGTTTCCTGAAGCCTCAGGCTTGTAGCCTGAGGCTGTCTTCAGTTTCAGAAATGTCGTTCGCGTCCGGCGAAAAGGTCGCGTAGATTGCCGCGGTGTCGCCAGACGATCAGGCAGCAGAGCACGGCCATTGGCAGCAATGCGCCAGGCTTCTGCCAGGCCAGCAGCGGCAGGGTCAGCGGTGTCGCGATCAAGGCCGCGAGCGAGCTGGTGCGGGTGAGGGCGAACGTCAGCGCCCAGGCCGCAACTGCCAGCAGGGCCGCCGGGGGATAGAGCCCGAGCAGCATGCCGGCGGCAGTGGCGACGCCCTTGCCGCCACGGAAGCGGAAGTACAGCGGGTAGAGATGCCCGAGTACGGCGGCGAGGCCGATCCAGGCCTGTTTCTGGATGCCGAGCCCGATCAGGTAAGCGACCAGCACGGGCACGAGGCCTTTGAGCAGGTCGCCGAGCAGGGTGAGGATCGCGAGCTTCTTGCCCGCCACGCGCAGCATGTTGGTGGCGCCCGGGTTGCCTGAACCCAGTTCACGCGGGTCGGCGGTGCCGAACACCCGGCTGAGCAGGATGGCGAAGGACAGCGAGCCGAGCAGGTAGGCGAGGATCGCCAGCAGCCAGAACATTGGTATCCATTCCAGGGCGAGGGAGCCCTGATTCTAACGGGGCAGAACTTACGTGGACACGGTTTTCATCGAGGGTCTTGAAGTCGATACCGTCATCGGTGCGTACGACTGGGAGCGGAGCATTCGCCAGTGCCTGCGCCTGGACCTGCAGATGGGTTGGGACAACCGCCCGGCCGCCGCAGGCGATGAACTGGCCCATGCGCTGGACTACGCCTCGGTGTCCCAGCGCATCCAGGCGTTCGCAGCCGAGTCCCGGTTCGAGTTGGTGGAGACTTTCGCCGAGCGGCTGGTCGCTCTGCTGATGGCTGAATTCCAGATTCCCTGGGTGCGCCTGAAGCTGCACAAGCCCGGCGCGGTTCCCGCTGCCAGCAGCGTTGGCGTGGAGATCGAACGCGGATGCCGCTGACTCCGGTTCTGCTGGGCCTGGGCAGCAACATCGGGCGCGAGGAACACCTGGAAGCCGGCCTCGACGCGTTGGCCGGTTTCCTCCAGGACATCCAGTGCTCGCCGGTATTCGAAAGCCAGGCGGTGGGCATCAAGAGCGGCCCCTTCTACAACCTGGTGGTGGCCGCCAACACCGACCTGCCGCTGATGGAGCTGGACCGCCGCCTCAAGTTCATCGAGGCCGACAACGGCCGCTACGCGCCAGACCGCAAGGGCCTGCCGCTGGACATCGATGTGTTGCTCTATGGCGATCTGGTCGGCAGCTTCGATGGCTTGGTGCTGCCCCGTGCCGAGGTGCTGAAGAATGCATTCGTGCTCTGGCCGTTGGCACTGGTGGTGCCCGATCGCCTGCACCCGGGCGAGAGACGCAGCTTCGCGGAGTTGTGGGCGGCGGCGCAGATCCAGCAGCAGCTGTGGCCGGTGCCCTTCGCGTGGCGGGGGCGCCCGTTGACCCCCGACGACCTGCTTCAGGCCTTCCCCGCGCCTTCCTTGTAGGCCTTCAGCGCTTTCAGGCGCTCGAGCTTGAGCGCCTCGCCCAGTTCGGCCCCCTTGTAGCCCTTCTCCAGCAAGGGCTGGACCGCGACTGCGCGTGCGGCCGAGGCGGCGCCCCGCAGGTAGTCGGCTTGAGGGTATTCGCGCTGCTCGAGGCCGTGCCGGCCGCGGGCGTCCATCGCGCAGGCCGCGATGAACTCCTCGAAGCGCTGGGGGCGGCGGTAGACGTCGAAACGCGCCAGCAGCTCGGCCAGGGTCGATGCGCGGAGCTCCTGGGCGCGGTGGGCGTGGGTATGGAACTCGCCCACCAGCATCGCCAGTTCCTGGCAGTCCCGGGGCGCCTTGCAGCGTTCGTTTACCTGCTTAATCAGCTTCAGGCCGCGCTGTTCGTGGGCGATGTGCCGGGGCCATTCCTCCTCCGGCGTCTCGCCCTTGCCCAGGTCGTGCAGCAGGCAGGCCCAGCGCACGGCAAGGGGTTGCTCATGCTCGGCGCACTGCTGCAGGACGGCGAGCACGTGCAGGCCGGAATCCACTTCCGGGTGGTGCTGCTCGGGCTGGGGGACGCCGAACAGGGCGTCGAGCTCCGGCATCCACGCTTTCAGCGCGCCACAGTCGCGCAGTACCTGGATGAAAACGTCCGGGCGGGGCTCCATCAGGGCACGGGAGATTTCCTTCCAGCTGCGTTCGGGGGTCAGGGCGTCCAACTCGCCGGACTCGGCGATCTCACGCATCAGCGCCAGGGTTTCTTCGGCCACCGTGAAGCCCAGTGGCGCATAGCGTGCGGCGAAGCGGGCAACGCGCAGCACGCGCAACGGGTCTTCGGCGAATGCGGGGGAAACGTGGCGGAGGATGCGCAGCTCCAGGTCGCGCTGGCCGCCATAGGGGTCGACCAGCACGCCGTGTTCGTCTTCGGCGATGGCGTTGACGGTGAGGTCGCGGCGGATCAGGTCGTCTTCGAGGCTGACGTCCGGGCTGGCGAAGAAGGTGAAACCGCCGTAGCCACGCCCGCTCTTGCGCTCGGTGCGCGCCAGTGCGTACTCCTCGCCACTTTGCGGATGAAGGAACACCGGGAAATCCGCGCCCACGGGCTTGAAGCCCTGCTCGAGCATTTCTTCAGCGGTCGCGCCGACGACGACCCAGTCCACTTCCGTGACCGGGCGCTGCAACAGCCGGTCACGAACCGCGCCGCCCACCTTGTATATCTGCATGCTCACCTCCGAGGGTGCGGAGGATAGCAGCCCGCTCGTTGGCTGCGATGGGGATTTGCCGGGTCAGTGCCTCCACGGCGCTTTCCAGCAACTCGGCGCTGTCCCAGGAGGGGCTCAGGCCCGTACTGGCGATGCCTTCCCAGAGGACGTTGCCGTCGAGGTCGGTGATGCGCAGGCGCAGGGTGCCGGTTTCGTCCCGCAGGCGGTGGATGGCCTGGTAGGGGCCGAGCGGGTTGGGCGGTGCCTGGTCGACCCTGAATTCCAGGGGGGCGTCCCGCAGGGCCAGCCAGTAGTAGATGCGCAGTTCGGGGCTCTGGCTTTCGTGGTAGCCGCGCGCGGCCAGGCCCTGGCGAAGCAGCGGGTCGAGGCGTATGTAGTGTTCGCGATAGGGCGCCGGGCTTTGCAAGGCCTGCTCCGGGGGAACCAGCTGGAAGCTGTGGCGGATGGCCAGGCCGCTGTCGGCTGGTCTCAGCACCTGGATGCTGGGGATGTGGGTGGAGCAGGTGGCCAGGACCAGGCACAGCAGCAGGACGAGGAACAGGCGCATCGACGCTCTCCATGGACGATGACCGCATGCTCGGGGGCGCCTGGCATGCGGTCAACCGATCAAATGGGCGGGATGACCAGGTCCAGTCGCGGGTATTCGCCGTCTTCGCTGCGCTCGCCCTTGGGCGGTACGTGGTGGGTGCCGGTGATCTGCTCGCCGTTCATGGTCTCCAGATGGATGTCGAAGCCCCACAGGCGATGCAGGTGGCGCAGCACCTCCTCGGTGGATTCGCCAAGCGGCTTGCGATCGTGCTGCTGGTGGCGAAGGGTCAGGGAGCGGTCGCCACGGCGGTCGACGTTCCAGATCTGCACGTTCGGCTCGCGGTTACCGAGGTTGTACTGGGCGGCGAGCGTCTCGCGGATCTGGCGGTAGCCGGGTTCGTCATGGATGGCGGGGACCAGCAACTCGTCCTTCTGGTCGTCGTCGAGGATGCTGAAGAGCTTGAAGTCTCGGATCACCTTGGGCGAGAGGTACTGGAGGATGAAGCTCTCGTCCTTGAAGCTCTTCATGGCGAACTTGATGGTGGAGAGCCAGTCCCCACCGGCGATGTCCGGGAACCAGCGCTTGTCCTCTTCGGTGGGCTCCTCGCAGATGCGGCGGATGTCGCGGTACATGGCGAAGCCCAGGGCATAGGGGTTGATGCCGCTGTAGTAGGGGCTGTCGAACCCGGGCTGGAACACGACGCTGGTATGGGACTGGAGGAACTCGAGCATGAAGCCCTCGGTGACCAGGCCTTCGTCGTAGAGGTCGTTCATCAGGGTGTAGTGCCAGAAGGTGGCCCAGCCTTCGTTCATGACCTGGGTCTGGCGTTGCGGGTAGAAGTACTGGGCGATCTTGCGCACGATGCGCACGATCTCGCGCTGCCAGGGTTCCAGCAGCGGCGCGTGCTTCTCGATGAAGTAGAGGATGTTCTCCTGGGGTTCCGGCGGAAAGCGTCGGTTGTCCTTGTCGCCGCCCTTGCCGGCGCCCTTGGGGATGGTGCGCCAGAGGTCGTTGATCTGTTTCTGCAGGTGCTCCTCGCGCTCCTTCTGGCGGCGCCGTTCTTCTTCGGCGGAGATCGGATAAGGGCGCTTGTAGCGGTCGACGCCGTAGTTCATCAGGGCGTGGCAGGAGTCCAGCAGGTCCTCCACCGCATCGATGCCGTGGCGTTCCTCGCACTGCATGATGTACTGCTTGGCGAACACCAGGTAGTCGATGATCGAGCTGGCATCGGTCCAGGTGCGGAACAGGTAGTTGCCCTTGAAGAAGCTGTTGTGGCCGTAGCAGGCGTGGGCGATCACCAGCGCCTGCATGGTGATGGTGTTCTCCTCCATCAGGTAGGCGATGCAGGGGTCGGAATTGATAACGATCTCGTAGGCCAGGCCCATCTGTCCGCGAGAATAGCCTTTCTCCGTGGCCAGGAAGTGCTTGCCGTAGGACCAGTGGTGGTAGCCCAGCGGCATGCCCACGGAGGCGTAGGCATCCATCATCTGCTCGGCGGTGATGACTTCGATCTGGTTGGGGTAGGTGTCAAGCGCATAGCGCTCGGCCAGCCGGCCGATCTCGCGGTCGTAGGTGCGGATCAGGTCGAAGGTCCACTCGGAACCCGTGGAGATGGGCTGCCTCTTCTTTTCTGTGGCGGTCATGACACGGCCCTCAGTTAACCAGTCGGCGCTGGAACAGTTCGCGGAACACCGGGTAGATGTCGCCAGCGGTGACGATCTGCTGCTGGGCGAAGGTGTCGGCGAAGGTGTCGCAGACCTGCTCGTACTCGAACCAGAGCGCCTGGTGCTCGCGCGGGGTGATCTCTACGTAGGTGTAGTACTGCACGAAGGGCATGATCTGCTTGATCAGGATGTCCCGGCAGATCGGCGAGTCGTCGTTCCAGTTGTCGCCGTCCGAAGCCTGGGCTGCGTAGATGTTCCATTCGTTGACGGGGTAGCGCTCGGCCATGATCTCCTGCATCAGCTTGAGGGCGCTGGAGACGATGGTGCCGCCGGTCTCGCGGGAGTAGAAGAACTCTTCCTCGTCGACCTCGCGGGCGCTGGTGTGGTGACGAATGAACACGACTTCGATCTTGTCGTAGTTCCGCTTGAGGAACAGGTACAGGAGGATGAAGAAGCGCTTGGCGATGTCCTTGGTCGCCTGGGTCATGGAGCCCGAGACGTCCATCAGGCAGAACATCACGGCCTTGGAACTGGGGTTGGGCTGCTTGACCAGCAGGTTGTACTTGAGGTCGAAGGTGTCGAGGAACGGCACCCGCTCGATGCGTGCGCGCAGCTTGAGGATCTCGGCTTCCAGTTCCTGGATGTCGCCGAAGTTGTCCGGCTCCTCCCGCTTGAGACGTGCGAGTTCTTCGCGGGCGATGCGCAGCTTGGCGCGGCTGGAGCCGGAAAGCGCGATACGCCTGGCGTGGGCCGAGCGCAGGGTGCGGATGATGTTGATGCGCGAGGGGTTGCCCTCGTTGCTGATGCCGGCGCGTACTGTCTTGAAGGTGTCGCTGCCGGTGAGGTGGCGTTTCACCAGGTTGGGCAGCTCCAGGTCCTCGAACATGAAGTCGAGGAACTCCTCCTGGGTGATCTGGAAGACGAACTCGTCCATGCCTTCGCCGGAGTTGCTCGCCTTGCCGCTGCCACGCCCCGCGCCGCCGCCCTGGGGACGAGGAATGCGTTCGCCGGTGGTGAATTCCTTGTTGCCGGGATGGACGATGGTCTGGCGCCCGCCACGGCCATGGTGCAGCACGGGCTCGTCGATATCCCGACCGGGGATGCTGATCTGCTCGCCATGCTCCATGTCGGTGATGGAGCGGCGGCTGACCGCTTCCTCCACCGCTTTCTTGATGTGGTCGCGGTACCGCCTGAGGAAGCGCTGGCGGTTAACCGTGCTCTTGTTCTTGCCATTCAGGCGTCGGTCGATCACGTAGCTCATGGATGCCCCTCCGGGGCAGCTTCAAGCCGCACGCTGCAAGCTGCAGGTAGAAGCGCAGAGCATTGGCTCTTGCCTCTTCCTGCCGCTTGAAGCTTGTAGCTTGTGGCTGCAGTTACTGCGACTTGCGTACCCGCAGGTACCACTCGGACAGCAGGCGAACCTGTTTCTCGGTGTAGCCGCGCTCGACCATGCGTTTGACGAAATCGTTGTGCTTCTGCTGTTCGTCCTTGCTGCCCTTGGCGTTGAAGCTGATGACCGGCAGCAGGTCCTCGGTGTTGGAGAACATTTTCTTCTCGATCACCACCCGCAGCTTCTCGTAGCTGAGCCAGGTGGGGTTCTTGCCGTTGTTGTTGGCCCGGGCGCGCAGCACGAAGTTGACGATCTCGTTGCGGAAGTCCTTCGGGTTGCTGATTCCGGCCGGTTTCTCGATCTTCTCCAGTTCCTCGTTGAGGGCGACGCGGTTGAGGATTTCACCGGTCTCCGGATCGCGGTATTCCTGGTCCTGGATCCAGAAGTCGGCGTAGAGCACATAGCGGTCGAAGATGTTCTGGCCGTACTCGCTGTACGACTCGAGGTAGGCGGTCTGGATTTCCTTGCCGATGAACTCGATGTAGCGCGGGGCCAGGTATTCCTTGATGTAGCGCAGGTAGCGCTCGCGCACTTCGGCGGGGAACTGTTCCTGCTCGATCTGCTGCTCGAGTACGTAGAGCAGGTGCACCGGGTTGGCGGCGACCTCATGCGGGTCGAAGTTGAACACCTTGGAAAGGATCTTGAAGGCGAAGCGGGTCGACAGGCCGTTCATGCCTTCGTCGACGCCGGCGGCGTCGCGGTATTCCTGGATCGACTTGGCCTTGGGGTCGGTGTCCTTGAGGTTCTCGCCGTCGTAGACGCGCATCTTCGAGTAGATGTTGGAGTTCTCGGGCTCCTTCAGGCGCGACAGGGCGGAGAACTGGGCGAGCATCTTCAGGGTGTCGGGCGCGCAATGGGCGTGGGCCAGCGAGCTGTTGGCCAGCAGCTTGTCGTAGATCTTGATCTCGTCGGTGACGCGCAGGCAGTAGGGCACCTTGACGATGTAGATACGGTCGATGAACGCCTCGTTGTTCTTGTTGTTGCGGAAGCTGTGCCATTCCGACTCGTTGGAGTGGGCCAGCAGGATGCCCTGGAAGGGTATGGCACCCAGCCCCTCGGTGCTGTTGTAGTTGCCTTCCTGGGTGGCGGTCAGCAACGGGTGCAGCACCTTGATCGGTGCCTTGAACATCTCGACGAATTCCATCAGGCCCTGGTTGGCCCGGCACAGTGCGCCCGAATAGCTGTAGGCGTCGGCATCGTTCTGCGGGAATTCCTCCAGCTTGCGGATATCCACCTTGCCCACCAGGGCGGAGATGTCCTGGTTGTTCTCGTCACCAGGCTCGGTCTTGGCCACGGCGATCTGGTTGAGGATCGACGGATAGAGCTTGACCACGCGGAACTGGCTGATGTCGCCGCCGAACTCGGCGAGGCGCTTGGTGGCCCAGGGCGACATGATGGTGGAGAGGTAGCGGCGGGGGATGCCGTAGTCCTCTTCGAGGATGGCGCCGTCCTCGGTGGCGTTGAACAGCCCGAGTGGCGATTCGAACACCGGAGAGCCCTTGATGGCGTAGAAGGGCACTTTTTCGATCAGCTGCTTGAGCTTCTCGGCCAGGGACGACTTGCCGCCGCCGACCGGGCCCAGGAGGTAGAGGATCTGTTTCTTCTCTTCCAGTCCCTGCGCCGCATGGCGGAAGAACGCGACGATCTGGTCGATGCAGTCTTCCATGCCGTGGAAGTCGGCGAAGGCCGGGTAACGGCGTATCACCTTGTTGGAGAAGATCCGCGAAAGCCGCGAGTCGGCGGAGGTATCCAGCAGCTCCGGTTCACCGATGGCCATGAGCATGCGCTCGGCTGCGGTGGCATAGGCGCTGCGGTCCTGCTTGCACAGGTCGAGATATTCCTGAAGGGAATATTCCTCCTGGCGGGTCGCCTCGAAGCGTTGTTGGAAGTGGCTGAAAATGCTCATTGCGTCACCTCGCTGGATACTGGGAGCCGGCGGGGTCGGTCACACGGGTGCGGGCAGTCAGCCGACGAGTCGGCCGATGAGAATCCCCCAGAACACCTAAATGGTCGCCGCCGATGGCCCGGAACCGGTGTGCCGGCTCTCCCCTGTTGGATGGCCTGACCTAAGAGTAGTTCGGAATCCGGCAGGTCAAGGATGACGGAAGGATAACAAGAGATTGCCGTTCGTCAGGTCGCGGCGCGAGACCAGTGATGGCGCGGGGTTGCGCCATCGAGAATTTTTTTACTCGGCGCTGCCCTGGGCGACTTGATCGGGGTAGGTGGCGCGCCAGAGTTCGAAGCCGCCGTCCAGGCTGTAGACGTCGGAGAAGCCCTGGCCCACGAGGTAGGCCGCAGCGCCCTGGCTGGAGTTGCCGTGGTAGCAGGTGACGATCAATGGCTTGTCGAGGTCGGCCTTGGCGATGAAGTCGGCCAGGGAGTAGTTGTCCAGGTGCTGCGACCCGGCGATGTGGCCGTTGGCGTAGCTCTGCGGGTCACGGATGTCGACCACCTGGGCGCCCTGTTCACGCAGTGCCTGGGCGCGCTCCGGGGGGATACGCTGGAATTCGCTCATGCTTTGTTCTCCTCGCAACTGCAGCTGATGCGTTCGCCGCTGTCGACGTTCAGCAGGGTCATGGCCCCGCCCCAGACACAGCCGGTGTCGAGGGCGAAGAGGCCGGGTTCGTCACACTTGCCTTCCAGTGCCGCCCAGTGGCCGAAGATGATCTTCTGGCCGCGGGTCTTTCGCCCCGGGTGGCTGAACCAGGGGGCGTAGCCGGGCGGGGCGGTGTCGACGCCTTCCTTGCTCTTGAGGTCCAGGGTGCCATCGGCCGTGCAGAAGCGCATGCGGGTGAAATAGTTGGTGATGACCCGCAGGCGGGCGATGCCTTGCAGGTCACTGTCCCATTTCGCCGGCTCGTTGCCGTACATCCCGTCAAGGAAGAGCGGCAGGCGCGCATCGTCCAGCAGGACTTCCTCCACCTCGGCGGCGCGTTTCAATGCCTTGGCCAGGGTCCAGTTGGGCGGGATCCCGGCGTGCACCATGGCGATGTCGCGCTGTTCGTCGTAGTGCACCAGCTTCTGCCGACGCAGCCAGTCGAGCAGGTCCGCCGCATCGGAGGCGTCGACGATCTCGCGCAGGGTGTCGGACTTCTTCAGGCGTTCGGTGTTGTGTGCCACTGCCAGCAGGTGCAGGTCGTGGTTGCCGAGCACGCAGGTCAGGCTGTCGCGAATGGCGTACAGGAAACGCAAGGTCTCCAGGGACTGCGGGCCGCGATTGACCAGGTCGCCGACCAGCCACAGGCGGTCGCGGGCGGGGTCGAAGGCGACGCGTTCGAGCAGGCACTCGAGCGGGGTGAGGCAGCCCTGGAGGTCGCCGACTGCGTAAACCGTCATCGAGCTCTCCTGTCAGTGCAGCGCGCCGGGTACGGCCAGGCGGAAGGGAGCGATCTCGGCATCGAAGCGCTTGCCGTCCTCGGCGACCATCTGGTAGCTGCCCTGCATGGTGCCGACGCGGGTCGCCATCACGGTGCCGCTGCTGTAGACGTGGCTCGCGCCCGGCTCGATCAGCGGCTGCTGGCCGACCACGCCGGCACCGCGCACTTCCTGCACATGGCCGTCACCATCGGTGATCACCCAGTGGCGCGATACCAGCTTGGCCGGCAATTCGCCTTCATTGCGAATGGTCACGGTGTAGGAGAAGGCGAAGCGGCTCTGTTCGGGCTGCGACTGCTCCGGGAGGAAGCGGGTGGTGACGCTGACGGCGACCAGGTAGCGGGAATCGGGCACGGGTCTGTTCTCTGGAACCGGAATGGAAGTCTAGGGCGTCATGCGCCCGTTGTCTGTTCGGCAAGCTTGTCGGCCAGGCGCACGAAGGCCGCCAGGTCCAGCTGTTCGGGGCGCAGGCCGCCCTCTACGCCGGCCGCCTCGATGGCGTTGCTGTCGAGCAGGCCCTTGAGGGTGTTGCGCAGGGTCTTGCGGCGCTGGTTGAAGGCTTCGCGCACCACGCGCTCCAGCAGGCGGTGGTCCTTGGCCGGATGCGGCAGCACTTCGTGGGGCACCAGGCGGACGATGGCCGAGTCCACCTTGGGCGGTGGATTGAAGGCGCCGGGGCCGACATTGAACAGGTGCTCCACGCGGCAGTGGTACTGGACCATGATCGACAGGCGACCCCAGTCGCCACCGCCGGGCTCGGCGGCCAGGCGCTCGACCACCTCCTTCTGCAACATGAAATGCATGTCGCGTATGAGGTGGGCGTTATCCAGCAAGTGGAAGATCAGCGGGGTGGAGATGTTGTAGGGCAGGTTGCCCACCACGCGCAGGTTGTTGGGCGTGGTGTCGAGCTGGGCGAAGTCGAACTTGAGGGCGTCGCCCTGGTTCAGGCGGAAGCGCGGCTCGGTACCGAACTTGCCTTGCAGGATGGGGATCAGGTCGAGGTCCAGCTCGATGACGTCGAGCTGCGCGCCGCTGCCGAGCAGGCCCTCGGTCAGTGCGCCCTGGCCCGGGCCGATCTCCACCAAGTGTTCGCCTTCCTTCGCGTGGATGGCGCGCAGGATGCGGTGGATGACGCCGGCGTCATGCAGGAAGTTCTGGCCGAAGCGCTTGCGTGCGCGGTGTTGGTATTCGGACATTGCGGGCTCCAGGTGGAGCAGCTTGAAGCCGGTAGCTTGAAGCTGGAAGCGGGGAAAGGCGCGCAGTCTACAGCATTGCGCCGACCAGGCCGAAATGTGCTGATCGGCGCCTGCGGGCTCAGCTACGGCTGGCTGCCATCTCGTAGGCCGTCTCCAGTGCCACCTGCAGGCTGCCGCCGTCGATGCGCCCCGTTCCGGCCAGGTCGAGGGCGGTGCCGTGGTCGACCGAGGTGCGGACGATCGGCAGGCCGAGGGTGACGTTCACCGCCGCGCCGAAGCCCTTGTACTTCAGCACCGGCAGGCCCTGGTCGTGATACATGGCCAGCACCGCATCGCAGTGCTCCAGGTGCTTGGGCGTGAACAGGGTATCGGCGGGGAGCGGGCCGATCAGGTCCAGGCCCTCCTGGCGCAGGCGCTGCAGGCAGGGCTCGATGACTTCGATCTCCTCGCGCCCCAGGTGGCCGCCCTCTCCCGCATGGGGATTGAGGCCGCAGACCAGGATGCGTGGCGTGGGCAGGCCGAACTTCTCCACCAGGTCGGCGTGCAGGATGCGAGCGACCCGTTCCAGGCGCTCGGTCGTGATCGCGCTGGCAACGTCCTTGAGCGGCAGGTGGGTGGTCACCAGGGCGACGCGCAGGCCACGAGTGGCGAGCATCATCACCACCTGCTCGGTGTGGGTCAGTTCGGCGAGGAACTCCGTGTGGCCGGAGAAGGCGATTCCGGCCTCGTTGATCACGCCCTTGTGCACGGGCGCCGTGATCATGCCGGCGAAGTGGCCGTCCATGCAGCCCTTGCCTGCACGGGTCAGGGTGTCGAGCACGTAGCCGGCATTGGCGCGATCGAGCACGCCGGGCTGGACGGGGGCTTGCAACGGAGTGTCCCAGACATAGAGCGAACCCGCTTCTGCGGGGCTGTCGGGCCAGGCGTCGGGTGATACGGGGATGACGCCAATGTCGAGGGCGAGCTGGCTGGCGCGCTCTTCCAGCAGGGCCTGGCTGGCGATGGCGATCAGTGGGTAAGGCTGGCGTTCGCGGGACAGGAGCAGGCAGAGGTCCGGGCCGATGCCGGCGGGTTCACCAGGGGTGAGGGCGAAGCGGGGAAGGGGCATTGCGGGGCTCTCCGGCTGTGGCGCGTGGCGGCGATTGTACCGCCAGCGCGCCACCCTGCGTGGCAGGGTGCCGAAGAATCAGAGCTTGGTTTCGACGTACGCCTCGTCGCGGATCTGGCGCAGCCAGGCCTGCAGCTCTTCGTCGTACTTGCGGTTGCGCAGGACGTTTATCGCCTGCTGCTCGCGCATCTGGTCGGCGCTGTCGGTGGCGCGGCGACCGAGGACTTCCAGAACGTGCCAGCCGTAGGGGCTCTTGAACGGGCGGGACAGCTGGCCGGCCGGGGTCTTGGCCATGACTTCGCGGAACTCGGGCACCAGGGCATTGGGGTCGATCCAGTTCAGGTCGCCCCCGTTGAGCGCCGAACCCGGGTCCTCGGAGAAGTTCTTCGCCAGCTCGGCGAAGTCCTCGCCGGACTGGATGCGCTGGTAGAGGCGCTCGGCCAGGCGTTCGGTGTCGGCTTCGCTGCGGATCTCGCTAGGCTTGAGCAGGATGTGGCGCACATGTACCTCGTCACGCACCTGGGTGCTGCCACCGCGCTTTTCCAGGAGCTTGAGGATGATGAAGCCGCCCGGCGTGCGCACCGGCTCGGTCACTTCACCCGGAGAGAGAGCGCTGACCATGCCGTCGAAGGGGGGCGGCAGCTGGGCGGCCTTGCGCCAGCCGATCTCGCCGCCTTCCAGGGCGGTTTCGCCGGCGGAGCGGGAGATCGCCAGCTGGGCGAAGTCGGCGCCCTGTTGCAGTTGCTGGTAAAGATCCTTGGCCTGGCGGTCGGCGGCCTGGATGGTCTCGGGCGAGGAGCCGTCCGCGACCGGGATCAGGATGTTGGCCAGGTGGAATTCCTCGGAGAGCTGCATCTTGCCCAGGTCGGAGGCCAGGAAGTTCTGCACTTCCTGGTCGGTGACCTGGATGCGCTCGGCGACGCGGCGCTGGCGCACGCGGCTGATGACCATCTCGCGGCGGACCTGGTCGCGGGCGTCCTCATAGGAGAGACCGTCCTGTGCCAGGGCACCGCGGAACTGATCGACGCTCATGCCGTTGCGCTGGGCGATGGCCTCGATGGCCTGGTTAAGCTCCTCATCGGTGATGCGGATGCCGGAGCGGTCGCCGATCTGCAGTTGGATGTTCTCGATGATCAGACGTTCCAGCACCTGCTGGCCCAGCACGTGCTCGGGGGGCAAGGCAGACCCGCGCTTGGCGATGGTCTGCTGCACCTCGTGGATGCGCTGGTCGAGCTGGCTCTGCATGATCACGTCGTTGTCGACGATGGCCACGACGCGGTCGATCGACTGGACCTCGGCATGCACGGCACTACCCAGGAACAGGGCGCCCAACAGCAGCGGGCGGAGACAATCAGAAAGCTTGGTCTTCACGTTCACGGTAACCTTGGATGCCATTGTCGAGGAAACTTTCAACCTTGTTGCCGATCACGCCGCCGAGGCCCTTGAACACGATCTGCAGGAAGACGCCGCGGTCGGCCTTCTCGTTGAGTTCGGGCGAAAGGGTGCTCTCGTCGTAGTCGACCCAGTAGCGGTTGATCAGGCGCAGTTTCCAGCAGCAGCTGTCGTACTCGAAGCCACCGAAGGCTTCCAGGGTGCGGCTGCGGTTGTAGTCGTACTGCCAGCGGGCGATGGCGTTCCACTGCGGGACGATCGGCCAGATGACGGACGCATCATGCTGCTCGATCTTGTAGTAGTCCTTGATCACGCGGCCGGTCACGTTGTCGATGTAGTCACCGCCTTCCTGCCATTGGCCGGTGGTCTGGTTGTAGACCACGGCGTCGTTGCGGTAGCGGTAGCCGAAGTTGACCACCTTGTTGACGTCGTCTTCCGGCTGGTAGTGGAACATCATGCTGCCGGAGCGGGTGCGACCGGCATCCGGGTCCCAGTTGAAGTCGGAGGACAGGCGCCAGTCGCGGTTGAAGCGATACAGGTACTGCAAGGCGTACGGAGAGACGCTGGCCTGGGCCGACTTGCGATCGCGGTAGTCGATGCCGGGCAGCTGCACCTTGCGGTCTTCGAAGTAGAAGGCCTGGCCGATGCTGAAGCGCTGGCGCTCGAAGCCGTTGGGCTGGATCCAGCGGTTGGTCAGGCCCAGGGACACCTGATTGGCATCGCCCACGCGGTCGCGACCGGAGAAGCGGTTCTCGCGGAACAGCGAGGAATAACTGAAGGCACTCTCGCTGCTGTCGAAGACCGGGATGTTGTCCTGCTTCTCCTCGGGTACATAGAGATAGAACAGGCGCGGTTCGAGGGTCTGCTTGTACTGATTGCCGAACAGCTCGGTGTTGCGGTCGAAGTACAGGCCGCTGTCGAGGCTGAAGATCGGCACGCTGCGGTCTTCGCTGCTGTTGAACTCCTGGCCGGCGAGCAGGCTGTTCTTGCCCTGCTGGTCCAGGTCCAGGTCGTATTGGGTATAGAGGTACTTGACCGACGGCTTGATGAAGCCGTAGCTCCAGTCCAGGGGCAGGCTGACGCCCGGCTCCACATGGATGCGGTTGCCGTTGGCACGGGCCAGGCCCGGGATGCGGGTGTCGTACCAGGGGCTGGTCGCGCCATCCTCGTCGGTGAACAGGCCCTTGCGCAGGTCACGCTCGAAGCGCACGAACTCGGTGGAGTAGGAGAACTTCAGGCCGCCGGCGTCGACCGGCAGCACGCCGTCCAGGGTGATCTGGGGCAGGCGGTCGTACGGGGTGATCTCGGTGACCGTGGCCATCTCGTAGGCATGGGCGTTCAGGCGCGCGGTGTAGCTGTCGCCGCGCCAGGTGACGGCGCCCTGCTGGTTGACGTAGGTCGATTGCTCGATGCCCAGTTCGGTCTGCAGGTCCTGGAAGTAGTAGGGGTCGCTGATGTCGGTGTAGTCCACCTCGGTCATCAGGCGCTCGTCCAGGCCACCCTTGTGTTGCCAGTTGTAGAGCCAGCGCTTGTCCTTGTACTCGGACTGCAGCTTGCGCTCGTCTTCCTCGTCGTTCAGGTAGGCG
Organism: Pseudomonas sp. 57B-090624; assembly: GCF_003234055.1. Lineage (NCBI taxonomy): Bacteria > Pseudomonadati > Pseudomonadota > Gammaproteobacteria > Pseudomonadales > Pseudomonadaceae > Pseudomonas > Pseudomonas sp. 57B-090624. Next base: position 35,289 of record NZ_QKRU01000035.1, on the reverse strand, counting down.
CCGCCGAACTGGCCTTCGCTGCCCTTGGTCAGGTAGCGGAACTCGCCTTCCATCAGCAGGCCGCGCTTGGCCATGTAGCGCGGATAGAGGGTGGCGTCGTAGTTCGGCGCGAGGTTGAAGTAGTAGGGCGTCAGCAGGGAGAAACCGGTGTCGCTGCTGGTGCCGATGCTCGGCGGCAGGAAGCCGGACTGGCGACGGTCATCGATGGGGAAATAGATGTACGGGGTATAGAACACCGGAATGTCCTTGACCCGCAGCGTCACGTTGGTCGCGGTGCCGAAGCCGGTGGCCGGGTTCAGCTTGATGTTGTTGCCCTTCAGGTGCCAGGCGTTGTCGCCCGGTTCGCACCGGGTGTAGGTGCCGTCCTTCAGGCGGATGATCGCGTCTTCCTGGCGCTTGGCGTACAGGGCGCTACCGCGTGTATGGGACTTGTGCAGCACGTATTCGGCGTTGTCGATCTTCGCTTCGCCGTTGTCCAGTTGCAGTTCGGCCTTGTCGCCGACCACCAGGGCACCGTTGTCGCGCAGCTTGACGTTGCCGACCAGCTCGCCACGGTTCTCGGCCTGCAGCAGGTTTGCCTCGTCGGCTTCGACCTGCATGCTGCCCTGGCGCAGGACCACGTCGCCGGCCAGGGTCGCGACCTGCTTTTCCTGCTCATAGCGCGAGGCCTTGGCGGAAACGTAGGTGGGCGAGTCTTCGGGCGGGGTCTTGTCGTTCATGCCCGGTCGGCGCGGCTCGATATAGGCGCCGGCGCAGTACGGACCGGTCTCTGCCAGTTGTGCGGCGGTCAGCTTGTCACGCGGAACCCAGTCCAGATGGCTGAAGTCAGCACTACGGGAAGCGAGTGCCTTGCCGCCTGCCTCGGTGACCAGCGTGGCCTTGGCTTCGGCCGATTCGCCCTGGCCGGAGGCGGCGGTGGTGCCCGCTACGCCGACCCTGGAACTCACCGCGCTATCGCTGTGGACCGGGCGTGGAGGCAGGCTTTCCGCTGTTGCCTTGGGTGCGCAGGCCCAGCCGCCGGAGGCGGACGCCTGGCAGTCGAACTGCTCGGCGGCGACTACGAACTGGGTGGCTACAGGCTGCATTGCCAGCAGGCTGCCGGTCACCAGCAGAGGGAATTTTTTACGAAACGCGGGGGATTTTACTGCCATCTTGTTAGTCCGGGCTTCCTGCGCGCCATCGGCCCGCTGGGGCCGCACGCCTCTCGATGGGCTGAAAAAGATGCTGGATAATAAAGCATGACCCGCGCAACGGCTAGCGCCGTCGGAGACCCTTGTAATGCCCCATGAAGATGTACGCCTTCAACAACTTAGCGCCTGGCTGGACCAGCAACTGCCCCTTCTATTCCACGCCGAAGGCTGGGGGGACGTGCCGCCGGCGGAGCTGCTGCCGGCCAGCAGCGACGCGAGTTTCCGTCGTTACTTCCGCTGGCAGGCAGAGGGCCGCAGCCTGATCCTGATGGACGCCCCGCCGCCCCAGGAAGACTGCCGCCCCTTCGTCAAGGTCGCGGGCATGCTCGCCGAGGCGGGCGTCCATGTGCCGCGGATCCTCGCGGCGGACCTGGAGCAGGGCTTCCTGATGCTCGATGACCTCGGGCGCCAGACCTACCTGGAGGTGATCGACGCGGACAATGCCGACGCGCTGTTCGAGGATGCCTTCCAGGCGCTGCTGGCCCTGCAGCAGCGCAGTCTCGAGGCACCGATGCCCGTCTATGACGACGCGCTGCTACGCCGGGAGTTGCAGCTCTTCCCCGATTGGTACCTCAAGCGTCACCTGGGCATCGAGCTGGCCGGCGAGCAGCTGGCGGCCTGGGAGCGGACCTGCGATCTGCTGGTCGCCAGCGCGCTCGCCCAGCCCCGCGTGCTGGTGCACCGCGACTACATGCCGCGCAACCTGATGCTCAGCACCCCCAATCCCGGGGTACTGGATTTCCAGGATGCGGTCTACGGCCCGGTCACCTACGACGTCATCAGCCTGTTCAAGGACGCCTTCCTCAGCTGGCCCGAGGCGCGCGTGCGCAACTGGCTGGAGCGATACTGGAACCTGGCCCGCGAAGCGGGCATCCCGGTGCAGCCGGAGTTCGAGGACTTCCTCCGTGCCAGCGACCTGATGGGCGTGCAGCGCCACCTCAAGGTCATCGGCATCTTCGCGCGCATCTGCCATCGCGACGGCAAGCCCAAGTACCTGGGCGATGTGCCGCGCTTCTTCTCCTATATAGAGGCGGTGATCGCGCGTCGCCCCGAACTGGCCGACCTCAAGGCGCTGCTCGCCTCCCTGCCACAAGCCGAAACGGTGCACGCATGAGGGCGATGATCCTCGCGGCAGGCAAGGGTGAGCGCATGCGCCCGCTGACGCTGCACACACCCAAACCGCTGGTTCGTGCCGCCGGCACCCCGCTGATCGAGTTCCATATCCGCGCCCTCGTCGCTGCGGGGTTCAGTGAGTTGGTCATTAACCACGCCTGGCTCGGCCAGCAGATCGAGGATCACCTGGGCAGCGGCGAGCGCTTCGGCGTCAGCATCCGCTATTCCCCCGAGGGCGAGCCGCTGGAAACCGGCGGGGGCATCCACCGCGCGTTGCCGCTGCTGGGCGACGAGCCCTTCCTGGTGGTCAACGGCGACATCTGGACCGACTACGATTTCGGCGCCCTGCGCGATCATCCGTTGCAGGGCCTCGCCCACCTGGTGCTGGTGGATAACCCCAGCCATCATCCGGGCGGTGATTTCCGGCTGGCCGGGGGCAGGGTCAGCGATGGCTTGCCTGGCGAGCCCGGGTTCACCTACAGCGGCATCGCGGTGCTCCACCCCGCGCTTTTCGACGGTTGCAGCGCCGGCGCCTTCAAGCTGGCGCCGTTGCTGCGCCGTGCGATGGGTGAGGGGCGTGTCAGCGGCGAACATTTCGCCGGACGCTGGGTGGATGTCGGCACCCACGAGCGCCTGGCGGAAGTCGAGCGCCTGATCGAGGCGGGGCGCTGAGATGTTCTGGCCCGTCACGCTGCTTGGCGTCATCGCCGGCCTCTTCATCGCCAGCATTCCCGGTGCGCTGCTCGGCGGCCTGCTCGGCCAGGTGGTGGATCGGCGGCTGAAGCTGGATTCCTGGGCCAGCCTGCGCGATCGGCTACGGCGCAGTGGTGCCGTCGCACACGAGGACCTGCTGTTCCTCATGCTTGGCCGCCTGGCCAAGAGCGAGGGCCGGGTGCTGGAGCTGCATATCCAGCAGGCGCGTGCCGAGATGCGTCGCCTGGGGCTGGATGATGCGGGGCAGCGTCGTGCCATCGCCGCGTTCACTCGCGGCAAGGCCGAGCAGGTCGAGCTGCGTGGCCCCCTGCGGGGCTTGCGCTACCAGCGTGCGCAAGGCGAGGCGCTGTTGCGCAGTTGCTGGCAGATGGCGGCGGCGGATGGCCGGGTGGGGCAGCGCGAGCGTGAACTGATCCTGCTATGGGGCAAGTGGCTGGATTGGCCGGCGGACCAGGTCGAAGCCCTGTGCGCCGGTTTCGATGTGCCCGGCGGCGCGCCGGTGCGCCGTGGCAGCGCCTATCAGGATGCGCTGTCGCTTCTGGGGGTGAACGCCAACAGCGAGCCGGCGGCGATCAAGCGCGCCTACCGTCGCCTCATCAGCCAGAACCACCCGGACAAGCTGGCCGGTGCGGGGGCCACCCCGCAGCGGGTGCGCGAGGCCACCGAGAAGACCCGCGAGCTGCACAACGCCTACAGCCTGATCCGCGAGCGTCACGGTTTCCGCTGAGTCAGATGCCGGGCGACTGCGGGATGATGGGCGCCGGTGCGGCTGCCGGCGCCTGCTTGCCCGGAGCCTGCAGATGGGCTTCCAGCCAGCCGCGCACCCGCCGGAACAACTGCTCCTGGTCCGCGTCGCGATTGGGCAGAGCCTTCAGGCCAACCTGCACATAGGCCGGGTGCTTGTCGCGCTTGCTCGCCTGCAGGCGCTTGAGGGCGGCGGCGCTGTCCAGCGGCTTGTCCTGGTAGAAGAAATCGCCGATCGCCTGCTTGAGCTTGGGTGCCGACTCTTCCAGGGGCGGGCCGTAGCCGGGGGGTACTTCGGCTTCCACCAGCACCAGGTTGTCGATGCCGCTGGAAGACGAATCGCTCAGTGCCTGCACCGCCCAGTAGGCGCCACTGCCGTGGCCCAGCAGGACGATGGTCTTCGGGCTCTGCTGGTTGACGAACACGATGGCCGCCTGGATGCGTGCCGCGATCCGCGTGGCCTGTGCCTTGCGCTCCTCCTCGGCGCTGAGAACGGGCCGGCCAGGGTCGGTGGAGGGCTCGGCGCTGCCGGCCTGCTCGGGCGTGGGGGGGGGCGTGGCCGGGTCGGCCTTCTCGGTTTTCGTTTCGCCGTCGGCGGGCGGCTCGGCCTGCTCGACCGGGCGGGGCGGCGGCTCGTTGCCCCTGGGGTCGGGCAGGGTGAGGCTGAGGCTGTGCCAGCCGATGTCGGGCAACTTGCTGCGCAGGGGAGCGATCGCCCGTGGCCAGTCGGCGCTCTCGCCATCGCCGGGCAGCAGGATCACCACGCCGCTGGGCTCGGCCACATTGGCCGGCTTCCACAGGGCGAGGAAGCTGTCTTCGCCGGCCTTCAGTTGTTGCTGTTCCTTCTGCGGCAGCTGGCGTTCGAGGGCGGTGGCGTCCTCCTGGCTGCGCTCTTCCAGGGGGGCGCGCTCCACCGGGGTTTGCGCAGGGTCGCTTCCGTCCTTGCCCTCGGCCGGCGGGTCTTCGCCATGGGCGACGGCCGGCAGCAACAGGGCGAGGCAAAGGGCGGCGAGAGTCGGGCGGGAGGCTCGGAGCATCTGAAGATTCCACGGGGTGGCCATAGGCAGGCAGCCTAATGGCTGGGCCGGTATTTGTCAGGCGCACCTTCGCCTCGGCGGGGCTGCTGGAGTAAGGTACGTCGGCTTCGTTCTCGGCAGCCTGGGCTGTGCGGTGTCTCCTGCATGATTCGTTCGTTGTGTCTCCTCCTTCTCGCCTGCTGCCTCGCCTCCTCGCTGGCAGCAGCACCCGCGCCCGCCCCCGTCGCGCTGGATCCGGCCCTGCGCCAATGGCTGGACCAGCACTCGCAGCTGCGCGCCGGTGTCGTCCTGCAGGCGCCCTACGCTCAGCTGGATCGGCGCCTGCAGCAGCTGTCCGGGGTCAACGTCGAGTTGCTCGACTGGGTCGCCACGGCGCTCGGCGTGCCTCTGGTCTGGCGCACCTTCGCCGACAGCGCGGAGCTGGAGAACGCCCTGCGCACCGGCCAGATCGACCTTGCTCCCGGCCTCAGCCAGACCCCTGCGGGCCTGCGCCTGTGGCTGTTCTCCGATCCCTACATGCGCGTGCCGCAACTGGTGGTGGGCGAGCGGGGCAACGGCGGCGCCGTGGATATCGAGAAGCTCGGCAGCGACGAGCCGGTTGCGGTGCGCTCGCCCAGCGCGGTGGCGGACTACCTGCGCGCAACCTATTCCGGCGTCCTGGTACAGCCGGTTGCCAGTGAGCGCCAAGCCTTGCGCGCGGTGCTGGAACAGCAGGTGAAGTACGCGGTGATCGACGAGGCGCAGCTCAGCCGGCTGTCGCGCGAGCAGGAGTTCTCCGGCCTCGCGGTGGTGGGCGACATCGGCTTCCCCCAACTGCTGCGGGTCGCCACGCGGCGCGACTGGCCGCAGCTGTCCGCGGCGGTGGACGCCGCCCTGCGCACCATCCCGCCGAAGGACCTGGACCAGCTTCACGAGCGCTGGCTGCAGCCGAAATACCCGCGCATCGGCGAGTCGCCCGGCTTCTGGCAGAACCTCGCCCTGCTCTTCGGCGTGCTGCTGCTCAGCGCGGCGGCGATCATCTACTGGCTGCGCCGCCAGCAGCGTGCGCTGGAGAAGCGCCTGCTCGAAGCGCGCCATGCCATCGAGTTGCGCGAGGCGGCGGAAGAGGCATTGCGCCTGACCCAGTTCTCCATCGACCACAGCACGGTCGGCATCCTCTGGGTCAACTGGGACAGCCACGTGCGCTACGCCAACCGCGCCGTCGAGCAGATGCTCGGCTACGAGGCCGGCGGCCTCACCGATCGGCCCCTGGCACACATCCAGCCGCAGCTGGATATGGACCGCTGGCTCAACCTCTGGCGGCGTGCACGCAACCATGACGAGAGCGCGCAGGCCTTCGAGACCGACTGCCTGCGTGCCGATGGCAGCGAGCTGCCGGCGGATGTTTCCCTCAGCTTCCTGCGCTTTGGCACCTCCGAGTACCTGGTGGTGTTCCTCACCGACGTCACCGAGCGCCGTCGCGCCCACGCCGCCCTGGAAGAAAGCGAGGCGCGTCTCAAGGGCATCGCCTCCAACGTGCCGGGCCTGGTGTTCCGCCTGGAGCGTCTGTGCGCTGGCGAGGATGCCGACTTCGCCTTCATCGGCGCCGGTGCCGAGGCCCTGGTGGGCTACGGCGCCCGCGAGCTGCTGGACACCGGACGCGGCATTCGTGGCCTGGTGCATCCGGACGATGTCGACGGCTACTGGGCCAGCCAGATGGCGGCCCTGGACGCGGACCGCGACTGGCACTGGCAGGGCCGCATCCTCACCCGCGACGGCCAGTTGCGCTGGGCCGACATCAAGGCCAGTGCGCGGCTCTTCGAGGACGGCCGTGCGACCTGGGACGGCGTGGTCTGGGACATCACCGACAACAAGCAGACCGAGCTCGAGCTGGCCGCCTCCCGCGCTCAGCTGCGCGATCTCTCCGCGCACCTGGAAAGCGTGCGCGAAGAGGAGAAGGCGCGTATCGCCCGCGAGGTGCACGACGAGCTGGGCCAGGTGCTCACCGTGCTCAAGCTGGAGACCTCCATGTGCGAGCTGGCCTACGGCGAGCTGGACCCCGGCCTCGGCGAGCGCCTGACCAGCATGAAGCGCCTGATCGCCCAGCTGTTCCAGCTGGTGCGCGACGTGGCCACGGCGCTGCGCCCGCCGATCCTCGACGCCGGCATTGCCTCGGCCATCGAATGGCAGGCGCGGCGCTTCGAAGCGCGCAGCGGCATTCCCTGCCTGGTGCGGGTGCCGGATTCGTTGCCGCAACTGTCGGACGCCAAGGCCATCGGCCTGTTCCGCATCCTCCAGGAGGCGCTGACCAATGTGCTGCGCCACGCCCGGGCCCACAGCGTCGAGGTGGCGCTGGAGCGCGATGGCGACGACCTGCAATTGATCATCAGCGACGATGGCGCGGGCTTCGACCCGCAGGCCTGTCGCCCCGGCACCTCGTTCGGCCTGGTGGGCATGCGCGAACGGGTGCTGATGCTGGGCGGCGCGCTGTCGATCGACAGTGCGCCGGGAGAGGGCGCCACGCTGGTGGTGCGCATCGCTTTGGACAAGGAGAAGAACGCGTGATCCGAGTACTGGTGGCCGAAGACCACACCATCGTCCGCGAGGGCATCAAGCAGTTGATCGGCCTGGCCAAGGACCTCTGCGTGGTAGGCGAGGCGAGCAACGGCGAGCAATTGCTCGAAACCCTGCGCCAGACGCCCTGCGAGGTGGTGCTGCTGGATATCTCCATGCCCGGCGTCAACGGCCTCGAAGCGATTCCGCGCATCCGCGCGCTGAACAGCCCGCCGGCGGTGCTGGTGCTGTCGATGCACGACGAGGTGCAGATGGCGGCGCGTGCACTGAAGATCGGCGCTGCCGGCTACGCCACCAAGGACAGCGACCCGGCCCTGTTGCTGACGGCGATCCGCAAGGTCGCCTCCGGCGGGCGCTACATCGACCCGGAGCTGGCCGATCGCATGGTCTTCGAGGTCGGCCTGACCGATTCGCGCCCGCCCCACGCGCTGTTGTCCGAGCGCGAGTTCTCGGTGTTCGAGCGCCTGGTGAAGGGGGAGGGCGTCAACGAGATCGCCCAGCACCTGGCAGTCAGCGGCAAGACGGTGAGCACCCACAAGGCGCGGCTGATGCAGAAGCTCGGCGCCCACTCGGTGGCCGACCTGGTCAAGTACGCGGTGGAGCACAAGCTGGTCTGAATACCTGATCGGATCGCTGGGAATTGTAGGGCTCGCCCTACACGCGATCCTCCGACGCCCTTATAGCAATCTCTCATAGCGCCCGATTTGCGTGGCTTGCCGGCTTCTCTAGTCTCTGGGGACGGCATAAACAAAAATCAAAAAGGTGCGGTGATGGCCTCCATTCCGGCGAACGATGTACTGGTCAGCTTCCGTGGCGTGCAGAAGAGCTACGACGGCGAGTCGCTCATCGTCAAAGACCTCAACCTGGACATTCGCAAAGGCGAGTTCCTGACCCTGCTGGGCCCCTCCGGCTCCGGCAAGACCACCAGCCTGATGATGCTCGCCGGGTTCGAGACCCCGACCAATGGCGAGATCCTCCTGGCCGGCCGCTCGATCAACAACGTGCCGCCGCACAAGCGCGACATCGGCATGGTGTTCCAGAACTACGCGCTGTTCCCGCACATGACGGTGGCCGAGAACCTGGCCTTCCCGCTCACCGTGCGCGGCATGAACAAGACCGATATCAGCGAGCGTGTGAAGCGCGCACTGTCCATGGTCCAGCTCGACAGCTTCCGCAACCGCTACCCGGCGCAGCTATCCGGCGGCCAGCAGCAGCGCGTGGCCCTGGCCCGCGCCCTGGTTTTCGAACCGCAGCTGGTGCTGATGGACGAGCCGCTGGGCGCGCTCGACAAGCAGCTGCGCGAGCACATGCAGATGGAGATCAAGCACATTCACCAGCGCCTGGGCGTGACGGTGGTGTACGTGACCCACGACCAGGGCGAAGCGCTGACCATGTCCGACCGCGTGGCCGTGTTCCACCAGGGCGAGATCCAGCAGATCGCCCCGCCGCGCGAGCTCTACGAGTCTCCCAGCAACACCTTCGTGGCCAACTTCATCGGCGAGAACAACCGGCTCAACGGCCAGTTGGTCAGCCGTGACGGCGAGCGCTGCGTGGTCAGCCTGGCCCGTGGCGAGAAGGTCGAGGCGCTGGCGGTCAACGTCGGCCAGCCGGGCGAGCCGGTGACCCTGTCGATCCGCCCCGAGCGGATACGCCTGAACGGTGGCAGCGAGCGCTGCGCGAACCGTTTCTCCGGCCGCGTCGAGGAGTTCGTTTACCTGGGCGACCACGTGCGCATCCGCATGGAGGTCTGTGGCAAGCCCGATTTCTTCGTCAAGCAACCCATTGCCGAGCTCGACCCCGCATTGGCGGTAGGCGACGTGGTGTCCCTCGGTTGGCAAGTGGAGCACGTGCGCGCACTGGACCCGCTGATAGCGGACTGACGACGCGGCGGCACCCCGGCATTACCCACCCAGCACTATGGAGAAAACAACAATGTCCAAATCCTTGAAGCTCACTGCCCTTGCGTTGGGGCTGGCATGCGCCGCACAGGCCATGGCAGCCGACCTGACCGTCGTTTCATTCGGCGGCGCGAACAAGAACGCCCAGGTGAAGGCGTTCTACGAACCCTTCCAGGCGTCCACCAGCAACAAGATCATCGCCGGCGAGTACAACGGCGAGATGGCCAAGGTGAAAGCCATGGTCGATACCGGCAGCGTTTCCTGGAACCTGGTGGAGGTCGAATCCCCCGAGCTGTCCCGCGGCTGCGATGAGGGGCTGTTCGAGGAACTGGACCCGGCCCAGTTCGGCAAGGCCGAGGACTTCGTTCCCGGGGCCATCCAGCCCTGCGGCGTTGGCTTCTTCGTCTGGTCCACCGTACTGGCCTACAACGCGGACAAGCTCAAGACCGCGCCCGCCAGCTGGGCCGATTTCTGGGACACCAGCAAGTTCCCGGGCAAGCGCGGCCTGCGCAAGGGCGCCAAGTACACCCTGGAATTCGCTCTGATGGCCGACGGCGTCGCACCCAAAGACGTCTACACCGTGCTCGCCACCAAGGAAGGCCAGGATCGCGCCTTCAAGAAGCTCGACCAGATCAAGCCGAGCATCCAGTGGTGGGAAGCCGGCGCCCAGCCGCCGCAGTTCCTCGCCTCGGGCGACGTGGTCATGAGCTCCGCCTACAACGGCCGCATCGCCGCCGTGCAGAAAGAGAGCAACCTGAAGGTGGTGTGGACCGGCGGCATCTATGACTTCGACGCCTGGGCCATCCCGAAAGGCGCCAAGGATCAGGACGCCGCTCTGAAGTTCATCGCCTTCTCGGTCAAGCCCGAGCAGCAGAAGATCTACTCCGAGAACATCGCCTACGGTCCGGCCAACAAGCAGGCGGTACCGCTGCTGGACAAGGGGCTGCTCAAGGACATGCCGACCACGCCTGAGAACATCAAGGACCAGGTCGCCATGAACGTCACCTTCTGGGCCGACTACGGCGAGCAGCTGGAGCAGCGCTTCAACTCCTGGGCCGCCAAGTAACCGGCCACCCAGCACATCCCCTCCTCCTCGCGGGGGAGGGGAGTACCCAGAGATCCACCGGAGTTCGCCATGGCCACCCTCGTCGCCGGCCCGACCCTCAAGCAACGCCTCGCGCGCGCCGAACGGGTCAACCGCCTGAAGTCCCAGGCCCTGATCCTGCCGCTGCTGCTGTTCCTCCTGCTGACCTTCCTGGTCCCCATCGGCACCCTGCTCTACAAGAGCGTGAGCAACCCCGAAGTGGTCGGCTCGCTGCCGCGGACCGTCGAGGCGATCACCGCCTGGGACGGCAAGGCGCTGCCCGATGAGCCGGCCTACAAGGCCCTGGCCGAGGACCTCGCCGCCGCGCGCAAGAACCAGACCATCGGCGATCTTTCCAAGCGCCTGAACATGGAGCTGGCCGGCTACCGCAGCCTGATGGCCAAGACCGCCCGCGCCTTGCCGTTCAAGGAGACCCCTGCGTCCTACAAGGACGCGATGGAAGGCCTCGACGAGCGCTGGGGCGATCCGGCCTACTGGCAGGCGATCCGCCGCAACGCATCGAGCCTGACTCCCTATTACCTGCTGGCGGCCGTCGACCATCGCATCGACGACCTCGGTGAAGTCGCCCCGGCGACGCCGGACCAGGCCATCTACCTGGACATCTTCACCCGCACCTTCTGGATGGGCGCGGTGATCACCCTCATCTGCCTGGTGCTGGCCTACCCGCTGGCCTACCTGCTGGCCAACCTGCCGACGCGCAAGAGCAACCTGCTGATGATCCTGGTGCTGCTGCCGTTCTGGACGTCGATCCTGGTGCGCGTGGCGGCCTGGATCGTGCTGCTGCAGTCCGGTGGCCTGATCAACGGCGCGCTGCTCAAGCTGGGCCTGATCGACCAGCCGCTGCAGTTGGTGTTCAACCGCACCGGCGTGTACGTGGCGATGGTGCACATCATGCTGCCGTTCATGATCCTGCCGATCTACAGCGTGATGAAGGGCATCTCGCCCACCTACATGCGTGCGGCGATCTCCCTCGGCTGCCACCCCTTCGCCAGCTTCTGGCGCGTGTACTTCCCGCAGACCGTGGCCGGTGTCGGGGCGGGTTGCCTGCTGGTGTTCATCCTGTCCATCGGCTACTACATCACCCCGGCGCTGCTGGGCAGCCCGAACGACCAGATGGTCAGCTACTTCGTCGCCTTCTTCACCAACACCACCATCAACTGGGGCATGGCCACGGCCCTGGGCGGCATGCTGCTGCTCGCCACCATGGTGCTCTACGTCGTCTACAGCTGGCTGGTGGGCGCCGGCCGCCTGCGCCTGGGTTGAGGAGATAAGAAATGCTGAGTCCCTATATGTCCCCGGTCGAGCGCCTGTGGTTCTACACCCTGCGCATCCTCTGCGGCCTGGTGCTGTTGTTCCTGATCCTGCCGGTGCTGGTGATCATCCCGCTGTCGTTCAACTCGGGCACCTTCCTGGTCTACCCGCTGCAAGGGTTCTCGCTGCGCTGGTACGCCGACTTCTTCGGCTCGGCCGAGTGGATGCGCGCGCTGACCAACAGCATCGTCGTGGCGCCGGCCGCGACCTTGCTGGCGATGGTCTTCGGCACCCTGGCCTCCATCGGCCTGACCCGTGGCGAGTTCCGCGGCAAGGCGCTGGTGATGAGCCTGCTGATCTCGCCGATGGTGGTGCCGGTGGTGATCATCGGTGTCGCCAGCTACCTGTTCTTCGCTCCGCTGGGCCTCGGCAACAGCTACCTGTCGCTGATCCTGGTGCACGCGGTGCTCGGCGTGCCCTTCGTCATCATCACCGTGTCGGCCACCCTGCAGGGCTTCAACCACAACCTGGTGCGCGCCGCCTCCAGCCTGGGCGCGCCACCGCTGACCGCGTTCTTCCGCGTGACCCTGCCGCTGATCGCGCCGGGGGTGATCTCGGGGGCGCTGTTCGCCTTCGCCACCTCCTTCGACGAGGTGGTGGTGACCCTGTTCCTCGCCGGCCCCGAGCAGGCCACCCTGCCGAGGCAGATGTTCAGCGGCATCCGCGAGAACCTCAGCCCCACCATCGCCGCGGCGGCGACCCTGCTGATCGGCTTCTCGGTGGTGCTGCTGCTGACCCTGGAGTGGCTGCGCGGGCGCAGCGAGAAGATGCGTACCTCCATGCCGGAGTGACTTCCGTATAGGGTGGCTCCCTCACTGTGCTCGTTCACAACGAGGGCGTTGCCCTGCGTTCATGCGCGCTCCCAGGCGCGCACTCACTTCAGCCTTTCGCTGATGTGCCCCTCTTCGATGATCCACTCCATATCCGGGATGCCGTGAGTGCCGTCCTCAGTCAGAAGAAAATGGCCGCTCGGGTGGATGGTGTAGTCATCGCCGCACGCCACCAAACGTGAAAGCGCTATCACTTGGGATCGGATATAGGGAATGGCTGCCGTTCTGATCGGCGCACCAAAGAACACGAATCGAGAGCCGTTGATCGCTTCGGGTTGAATCATCCAGCCGCCTCGATAAAGCGCTTTCTGGTCGTCATTCAGCAGTCTCGCCACGTCCACCCCTGTGGTCTCAATACACCCTGCGATTTCTTCAGTTGTAAGTGAGTAATTCAGTTCGATCCAGCCAGCCACCGTTGTATAGGCACCCATTCTTCGCTCCTCTGTCTGTCGCATTCAGGACTGAATGTCGCGATTGTCACCGGTGAAAAACGAATGCGGCTACAATCCGCGCCACCGTGATTCTGCTCCGAGGTCTGTCATGCAACCCTTCGCCATCGCACCGTCGATCCTTTCCGCCGATTTCGCCCGCCTGGGCGAGGAAGTCGACAACGTGCTCGCCGCTGGCGCCGATATCGTCCACTTCGACGTGATGGACAACCACTACGTGCCCAACCTGACCATCGGCCCGATGGTCTGTTCGGCACTGCGCAAGTACGGCGTCACCGCGCCCATCGACGTGCACCTGATGGTCTCCCCGGTGGATCGCATCATCGGCGACTTCATCGAGGCCGGCGCCACCTACATCACCTTCCACCCGGAAGCCTCCCTGCACGTCGACCGCTCGCTGCAGCTGATCCGCGATGGCGGCTGCAAGGCCGGCCTGGTGTTCAACCCGGCAGCGGGCCTGGACGCACTGAAGTACGTGATGGACAAGGTCGACATGATCCTGCTGATGAGCGTGAACCCTGGCTTCGGCGGGCAGAAGTTCATCCCCGGCACCCTCGACAAGCTGCGTGAGGCGCGTGCGCTGATCGACGCCTCCGGCCGTGACATCCGCCTGGAGATCGACGGCGGCGTCAACGTGAAGAACATCCGCGAGATCGCCGCCGCAGGTGCCGACACCTTCGTCGCCGGCTCGGCCATCTTCAATGCGCCGGACTACGCCGAAGTCATCGCCGCCATGCGCGCCGAGCTGGCCCAGGCCTGATGAGCGCCCTGCAGCGGCTGTTCGACGGGCGCCTGCCGCGCCTGGTGATGTTCGACCTGGACGGCACCCTGGTGGACTCGGTCCCCGACCTCGCCGCCGCCATCGACCACATGCTCGTGACCCTCGGCCGGCCGGCTGCGGGTATCGAGCGGGTGCGCGAATGGGTCGGCAACGGTGCCCGGGTGCTGGTGCGCCGCGCGCTGGCCGGCGGCCTCGACCATGGCGCGGTGCATGACGAGGATGCCGAGAAGGCGCTGGCGATCTTCATGGAGGCCTATGCCGACAGCCATTCGCTGACGGTGGTCTACCCGGGCGTCGCCGAGACCCTCAGGTGGCTGAAGAAGAAAGGCGTCGAGCTGGCGCTGATCACCAACAAGCCGGAGCGCTTCGTCGCCCCCTTGCTGGACGAGATGAAGCTCGGTCGTTACTTCCCGCTGATCATCGCCGGTGACACCCTGCCCCAGCAGAAGCCCGACCCGGCGGCACTGCTCCATGTGATGCACATGACCGGCACCAGCCGCACCGAGTCGCTGTTCATCGGTGACTCGCGCAACGACGTGCTGGCGGCCAAGGCGGCCGGCGTTCAATGCGTGGCGTTGAGCTACGGCTACAACCACGGCCGGCCCATCAGCGAAGAGGAGCCGGCGCTGGTGGTGGACGACCTGCGCGAGCTGCTGCCAGGCGGTTGCGCGGCACACGGCGCTGCGCTAATGTCGCCCGACTCCCCAGATCATCTGCCTCACAGAGATAGAAACGTGCTGGTTCCCTGCAAGCGTTGGCTCGAACGAGCCGGAATGAAGATCATCAAGGCCGCGGCCCGTTGGCGCTGGCGCGCCTGATTCGATTCTGGCCGGATACCTGCTCCGGCGCGCTTGCACACCGACGTTTTTCTCCAGGAGCCTCCGGGCTCCTCGCCCACGAGGCTGATCATGACCCGCGATGAATTCCTGCGTTTGGCCGCCCAAGGCTACAACCGCATCCCGCTCGCCTTCGAAACGCTGGCGGATTTCGACACCCCCCTTTCCCTCTACCTGAAGCTGGCCGACACACCCTTTTCCTACCTGCTCGAATCGGTGCAGGGCGGCGAGAAGTGGGGCCGCTATTCGATCATCGGCCTGCAAAGCCGTACCGTGCTGCGCGCCCATGGCCACCAGGTCAGCGTCAGCGTCGATGGCGAGGTGGTGGAGCGTGAGGAGAGCGAAGACCCGCTGGGCTTCGTCGAGGCCTTCAAGGACCGCTACCAGGTGGCACCCATCGCGGGGCTGCCACGTTTCAACGGCGGGCTCGTGGGCTACTTCGGCTATGACTGCGTGCGTTACGTCGAGAAGCGCCTGGCCTACTGCCCGAACCCCGATCCGCTGGGCACCCCGGACATCCTGCTGATGGTCTCCGACGCGGTGG
The DNA here is from genome assembly GCF_003234055.1 of Pseudomonas sp. 57B-090624. Lineage (NCBI taxonomy): Bacteria > Pseudomonadati > Pseudomonadota > Gammaproteobacteria > Pseudomonadales > Pseudomonadaceae > Pseudomonas > Pseudomonas sp. 57B-090624. The sequence continues at coordinate 20,184 of NZ_QKRU01000035.1, read as the reverse complement.
TGGTGTTCGACAACCTGGCGGGCAAGCTGCACGCCATCGTGCTGGTCGACCCGGCCGCGCCCGACGCCTTCGAGCGTGGCCAGGCCGCGCTGGCCGAGCTGCGCGAAAAGCTGCGCCTGCCGATCACCCCGCGCCTGGGCGTGGACCCGGCTCTGCAGTTGACCGAGGACCTGCCCTACCGCTCCAGCTCGACCCGCGAGGACTACGAGCAGGCGGTGCGCGAGATCAAGGAATACATCCTCGCCGGCGACTGCATGCAGGTGGTGATCTCCCAGCGCATGACTATCGACTTCAAGGCTGCGCCCATCGACCTGTACCGGGCGCTGCGCTGCTTCAACCCGACGCCCTACATGTACTTCTTCAACTTCGGCGACTTCCACGTGGTGGGCAGTTCGCCGGAGGTGCTGGTGCGGGTCGAGGACGGCCTGGTCACCGTGCGGCCCATCGCCGGCACCCGCCCGCGTGGCGCCAGCGAGGAAGCCGACCTGGCACTGGAGGAGGACCTGCTGTCCGACGCCAAGGAGATCGCCGAGCACCTGATGCTCATCGATCTGGGCCGCAACGACGTCGGTCGCGTATCCGCAACCGGCTCGGTGAAGGTCACCGAGAAGATGGTGATCGAGCGCTACTCCAACGTGATGCACATCGTCTCCAACGTCACCGGGCAGCTGAAGGAAGGTGTCTCGGCCATGGACGCGCTGCGTGCCATCCTGCCGGCCGGCACCCTCTCCGGGGCGCCGAAGATCCGCGCGATGGAGATCATCGACCAGCTCGAGCCGGTCAAGCGTGGCGTCTACGGTGGTGCCGTGGGCTACCTGGCCTGGAACGGCAACATGGACACCGCCATCGCGATCCGCACGGCGGTCATCAAGGACGGCCAACTGCACGTGCAGGCAGGCGCGGGAATCGTCGCCGACTCGGTCCCGGCACTGGAATGGGAAGAGACGCTGAACAAGCGCCGCGCCATGTTCCGTGCCGTGGCTCTCGCCGAACAGACCGCCAAGACCGATGCCTGAGGATCGCCCCATGTTGCTGATGATCGACAACTACGACTCTTTTACCTACAACGTGGTGCAATACCTCGGTGAGCTGGGCGCGGACGTGCACGTGATCCGTAACGACGAGCTTTCCGTCGCCGAGATCGAGGCACTGAACCCCGAGCGCATCGTGGTTTCGCCCGGCCCATGCACCCCCACCGAGGCGGGGGTGTCCCTCGAGGTGATCCAGCACTTCGCCGGCAAGCTGCCGATTCTTGGCGTATGCCTGGGCCACCAGAGCATCGGCCAGGCCTTCGGTGGCGACGTGGTGCGTGCGCGCCAGGCCATGCACGGCAAGACCAGCCCGGTGTTCCACGAGGACCTGGGCGTGTTCGAAGGGCTGAACAACCCGCTGACCGTGACCCGCTACCACTCGCTGATCGTGAAGCGCGAGACACTGCCGGAGTGCCTGGAGATCACCGCCTGGACCCAGCACGCCGACGGTGCGGTGGACGAGATCATGGGCCTGCGCCACAAGACGCTGAATATCGAGGGTGTGCAGTTCCATCCGGAATCCATACTCACCGAGCAAGGCCACGAGCTGCTGGCCAATTTCCTCAAGCAACAAGGCGGGGTGCGCTGAGATGGATATCAAGGAAGCCCTCAACCGCGTGGTCAACCAGCTGGACCTGACCACCGAGGAAATGCAGGACGTGATGCGCCAGATCATGACCGGGCAGTGCACCGACGCACAGATCGGTGCCTTCCTCATGGGCATGCGCATGAAGAGCGAGACCATCGACGAGATCGTCGGGGCGGTCTCGGTGATGCGCGAGCTGGCCAGCCGTGTGGAGCTGGAGTCGATGGCGCGGGTGGTTGACGTGGTCGGCACCGGTGGCGACGGCGCCAACATCTTCAACGTCTCCTCGGCAGCCAGCTTCGTGGTCGCCGCGGCAGGCGGCAAGGTCGCCAAGCACGGCAACCGCGCGGTGTCCGGCAAGACCGGCAGCGCCGACGTGCTGGAAGCGGCCGGCATCTACCTGGACCTGAAGCCCGAGCAGGTGGCGCGCTGCATCGAGCACGTCGGCGTCGGCTTCATGTTCGCCCAGGTCCACCACAAGGCCATGAAGTACGCCGCCGGCCCGCGCCGTGAGCTGGGCCTGCGCACCCTGTTCAACATGCTCGGCCCGCTTACGAATCCGGCCGGTGTGAAGCACCAGGTGGTCGGCGTATTCAGCCAGGCGCTGTGCCGCCCGCTTGCCGAAGTGCTCAAGCGCCTGGGCAGCGAGCACATCCTGGTGGTGCATTCGAAGGATGGCCTGGACGAGGTCAGCCTGGCCGCGTCGACCCATGTCGCCGAGCTGAAGGACGGCGTGGTCACCGAGTACCAAGTGCAGCCCGAAGACTTCGGCATCAAGAGCCAGAGCCTGATCGGCCTCGCCGTGGACAGCCCGCAGCAGTCGCTGGAGCTGATCCGTGACGCACTGGGTCGGCGCAAGACCGAGAATGGCCAGAAGGCCGCCGAGATGATCGTGCTCAACGCCGGTGCCGCGCTCTATGCGGCGGACCACGCGAGCACCTTCAAGGAAGGCGTGCAGCTCGCCCATGACGCCCTGCACACCGGCCTCGCCCGCGAGAAGCTGGACGAGCTGGCCTCCTTTACCGCGGTGTTCCGAGTGGAGAATGAAGCGTGAGCATCCCAACCGTTCTTGAAAAGATCCTTGCCCGCAAGGCCGAGGAAGTCACCGAGCGCCGTCTGCGCGTGCCCTTCTCCGAGGTCGAGGCCCTGGCCCGCGCCGCCGATGCGCCCCGGGGCTTTGCCCGCGCGATGCTGGGGCAGGTCGCGCGCAAGCAGCCGGCGGTGATCGCCGAGATCAAGAAGGCGTCGCCGAGCAAGGGCGTGATACGCGAGAACTTCGTGCCGGCGCAGATTGCCCGCAGCTACCAGGACGGCGGTGCGACCTGCCTCTCGGTGCTGACCGACATCGACTTCTTCCAGGGCGGCGACGCCTACCTGCAGGAAGCCCGCGCCGCCTGTTCGCTGCCGGTGATCCGCAAGGACTTCCTCATCGACCCCTACCAGGTGGTCGAGGCACGGGCGTTGGGCGCCGACTGCGTGCTGCTGATCGTCTCGGCGCTGTCCGATGCGCAGATGAGCGAACTGGCGAAGACCGCCAAGGACGTGGGGCTGGATGTACTGGTGGAGGTGCACGATGGCGATGAGCTGGAGCGTGCGCTGAATACGCTGGACACCCCGCTGGTGGGGATCAACAACCGTAACCTGCACACCTTCGAGGTCAGCCTGGAGGCCACCCTGGATCTGCTGCCGCGGATTCCGCGCGATCGTCTGGTGATCACCGAAAGCGGCATCCTCAATCGCGCCGATGTCGAGCTGATGGAGGTGAGCGAGGTGTTCGGCTTCCTCGTGGGCGAGGCGTTCATGCGGGCCGAGGAACCTGGCACCGAGTTGCGCCGGCTGTTCTTCCCCGAACGTGGCGGGGTGAGCCGGGCGGTCGATCCTGACTGACGGAAGTGCACATGGAAAAGCCGGCGTCCTGCCGGCTTTTTCATGTGCGCGTCTCAGCGGGTGCCGAATACCACCATGGTCTTGCCCTTGACGTGTACCAGGCCCTGTTCCTCCAGGCTCTTGAGTACGCGGCCGACCATCTCCCGCGAGCAGCCGACGATGCGACCGATTTCCTGGCGGGTGATCTTGATCTGCATGCCGTCCGGGTGAGTCATGGCGTCGGGCTGCTTGCAGAGGTCCAGCAGGGTGCGAGCGACGCGACCGGTGACGTCGAGGAAGGCCAGGTCGCCGACCTTGCGCGTGGTGTTGCGCAGGCGATCCGCCATCTGGCTGCCCAGGGCGTAGAGGATCTCCGGGTCCTGCTGGGTCAGTTCACGGAACTTGGCGTAGCTGAGTTCAGCGACTTCGCATTCCGTCTTGGCCCGTACCCAGGCGCTGCGTTCCTTCTCGGTTCCTTCCTTTTCGAACAGCCCCATCTCGCCGAAGAAGTCCCCGGAGTTGAGATAGGCGATGATCATTTCCCGGCCGTCGTCATCCTCGATGAGGATGGTGACCGAGCCCTTGATGATGAAGAAGAGCGTCTCGCAGCGGTCGCCCGCATAGATGATGGTGCTCTTCGCCGTGTAACGACGGCGGTGACAGTGCGCTAGCAGCTTGTCGAGGTTCTTGATTTTAGGTGTGAGGGTAATAGCTACCATGCCCGAGTCCCGAAATTTTGAAGGTAAGCCTTTGTCCAACAGGCACTTTCTTATTAGTTATCTGGCTAAGTGTGCCAGTTATCCGGCGTCAGCTTAACAGACGGACCGTGACCGGTGATCCGAAATTGAGACGCAGGTAACAACTGCCGGGGAACTAAACGACCAACGTATGTGACACGCGGCGCCTCCTGGGCGCTGTGATAAGCTGGCGACCCTTTTTTTCAGCCTGGAGTCTGGCGATGAAAGCGCGTATCCAGTGGGCGGGCGAAGCCCTCTTCCTCGGCGAGTCCGGCAGCGGCCATGCCGTGGTGATGGACGGTCCGCCGGAGAGCGGCGGTCGCAACCTCGGCGTGCGTCCGATGGAAATGCTGCTGATCGGCCTGGGTGGTTGCACCAACTTCGACGTGGTGAGCATCCTCAAGAAATCCCGCCAGCCGGTGGAGAGCTGCGAAGCCTTCCTCGAGGCCGAGCGCGCCGACGAAGACCCCAAGGTGTTCACCAGGATCCACGTGCACTTCGTGGTCAAGGGTCGCGGCCTGAAGGAGGCGCAGGTCAAGCGCGCCGTCGAGCTTTCCGCCGAGAAGTACTGCTCCGCCTCCATCATGCTCGGGCGCGCCGGCGTCGAGATCACTCATGATTACGAGATCGTCGAGCTCGGCTGACCGACGTACACCCGATCATCATATTCGGGGCGCAGACTCTGGCAGGTGACGCCCGTCGACTGCATAATGCGCCCCCTCGTTTTTCCGGGGCACTCCGCCCCAGAACCGATAACCACAATCGCCATCGCGAAGAGGTGTAAACCGTCCTACGCAGAAGTCACTGTGCGCTTCTGACGGGCATGCTCAACAACGCGGCAGGGCCGCAATGAACAGAGAGTTCCCAACGGTGAAAAGCAAACTCAAGCTCCACGGGTTCAACAACCTGACGAAGACCTTGAGCTTCAACATCTATGACATCTGCTATGCAGAGACCCCCGAGGACCAGCAGGCCTACGTCCAGTACATCGACGAAGAGTACGACGCCGAGCGCCTGACCCAGATCCTCACCGACGTGGTCGACATCATAGGTGCGAACATCCTCAACATCGCCCGCCAGGATTACGATCCCCAGGGCGCCAGCGTGACCATCCTCATTTCCGAGCAGCCGGTGACGCCCACCGACAGCCAGATCGAGGAGTCCCCCGGCCCGCTGCCCGAGACCATCCTGGCCCATCTGGACAAGAGCCACATCACCGTTCACACCTACCCGGAAATCCATCCGGTGTCGGGGATCGCGACCTTCCGCGTGGACATCGACGTTTCCACCTGCGGCGTGATTTCGCCCCTGAAGGCGCTCAACTACCTGATCCACCAGTTCGACTCGGACATCGTCACCGTCGACTATCGCGTGCGTGGCTTCACCCGCGATGTTGAAGGTCGGAAGCACTTCATCGACCACGAGATCAACTCGATCCAGAACTACCTCTCCGACGATACCCAGGACGCGTACCAGATGACGGACGTGAACGTGTACCAGGAGAACCTGTTCCACACCAAGATGCTGTTGAAGAACTTCGACCTGGACAACTATCTGTTCGGCGACGCGACCTCCAACCTGACCGCTGAGCAGCGCAAGCAGGTCGAAGAGCGCGTCCGGCACGAGATGCTGGAAATCTTCTACGCGCGCAATATGCCGCGCTGACGCGCGGGGGCTGCAAGCTCGAAGCCGCAAGCAGCACGTGAAAAGTACAAAGGGCGCCTGGGCGCCCTTTGTCGTTCTTGCAGTTTGCTTGCCGCTTGAAACTCGCCGCTTGCGGCTTCAGACCCTATACGTGCTCTTGGTCATCACCTTGGAAAGCAGCGTCATGCCGAACTTCACCGGAGCGGGGAAGCGCAGGCCGCCGGCCTCCAGCGCGGTAGTGGCGTGGTGCTCTTCGTCCGTACGCATCTGCTCGAGGATGGCGCGGGACTTGGCGTCCTCGGCGGGAATCTGCTGCAGGTGGTCGTCCAGGTGCTTGCAGACCTGGTCCTCGGTGGCGGCGACGAAGCCGAGGCTGACCTTGTCGCTGATCAGGCCTGCGACGGCGCCGACACCGAAGGACAGGCCATAGAACAGCGGGTTGAGCACGCTGGGGCGGCCACCGAGTTCGCGGATACGTTGTTCGCACCAGGCCAGGTGGTCGATCTCCTCCTCGGCGGCGTGCTCCATCGCCTTGCGCACTTCCGGCAGCTTGGCGGTCAGTGACTGCCCCTGGTACAGGGCCTGGGCGCAGACTTCACCGGTGTGGTTGATACGCATCAGGCCGGTGACGTGGCGGCTGTCCGCCTCGCTCATGGGCGCTTCGTCCTGCAGGTTCGCCGGGTTGGGGCGATAGGGCTGGCCCTTGAAGGGCAGCAGGGTCTTGAGGGCCGCATCGGCCTGGAGCAGGAAGCGGTCAACGGGGGAGTACTGGCGTTCGGTGGCCATGGGGCACCTCCGGTAGGCAAGAATGCCGAGCAGTTTAACCCATCGGAACTGCCCGGGTTTGACCGGGATCACTGCAGCTCGCGCAGCACCCGGAAGCCCAGGGCGTAGTCGTCGTGCCCCGGCTGCTTGAGATCACGCAGGCTGGTTCGCAGGTAGGCCGGTCCGCTGTTCCAGGCGCCACCCCGCACCACGCGCGGGCTGCGGTCGAGCAGCGCCGCAGCCTGCGTCTCGCTGCCGTCGAAGGGGGCGACGAAGCGCGAAGCGGTCCATTCCCAGACGTTGCCGGCGGTGTCGTGCAGCCCGAAGGCGTTGGCTGGGTACTGGCCCACCTGCGCGGTCTTGCCGCGGATCGCATTGGGCGTGCCGCAGCCTCGGCAATGGGCGCGTGGTGCGCTCTCGCTGCTGTCCAGTTCGTCGCCCCACCAGTAGTAGCCACGGCTGCCGGCCCGCGCGGCATATTCCCATTCCGCCTCGGTGGGCAGCCGGTAGCGCTGGCCCGTGGCCTTGCTGAGCCAGTCGCAGTAGGCGCGGGCGTCGAACCAGTTCACGTGGATCACCGGGCGCTGCCCGGAAAGGCCCCAGCCTTCGTTATCGGGCATCGGCTTGCCGGTCGCGCTCGCGTAGCGCTGCCAGTCGTCGAAGGTCAGCTCGAGGCGACCGATTGCGAAGGGTTTCTCGATGACCACGGGGTGTGGCGGGCGCTCGTTGTCGTTGCCGCGCCCGGTGGTATCGCCCATGAGGAATTCGCCCGCAGGGACCACCACCAGCTCGGGGCCCTGGGCGCCGTCCGGCAGTGCATCACGCAGGCGCTCGCCGGCCTGTTGGGCCAGGGCGGCGAGCGGTAGCAGCGAGAGGGCGAGGAGTAGCGTGCGGCGCATCAGCCCGGCGGCCAGTGCAGCTGGCGCTGACCGAGCACGTGCATGTGGATGTGGTAGACGGTCTGGCCACCCAGCTCGTTGCAGTTCATCACCACGCGGAAGCCTTCGTCGCAGCCCTGTTCCTTCGCCAGGCGCTGGGCGGTATGGACGATATGCCCGGTCAGCGCCTTGTCGTCCTCGGTGAGGTCGTTGAGGGTGGCGATGTGCTTCCTGGGGATGACCAGGAAGTGCACCGGAGCCTGGGGGGCGATGTCGTGGAAGGCGATCACGTGATCGTCTTCATAGAGCTTGCGCGCGGGGATGTCCCCAGCGACGATTTTGCAGAACAGACAGTCCACGGACATTCTCCGGCCTGTTATAAGAAGCCCCCGAGTTTAGCGGCGCGTGTTTATCCCGGCCAGCCTGCCTGGCTGCACAAGGAGCCTGTGTGAAGAACGACATCCACGATCTGGGGCTGGTGCTGGACTCCAAGGTCAAGCTCATCGTCATCGAGTCCTGGGACGAGCAGCGCGTGCTGGAGACCCTGACCACCCTGGCGGTCAAACGCGGGCTCGGCCTGTTCACCTGGGCGGTGACCGAGGGCCTGCAGCGGCTCGGTTTCGGTGGCGACCCGGTAGGCGATGGCGCGAGCACCGATGCGGAAGCCGCGTTGCGCCTGATCAAGGCCGACCCGCAGCCCAATCTCTACGTGATGTGCGACCTGCACCCCTTCTTCGACGACAACCCCAAGCTGGTGCGCCTGCTCAAGGAAGTCGCCATGGCCGAGGCCATTCACAAGCCGACCCTGGTGCTGGTCTCCCACGCGATGAAGCTGCCCGCCGAAGTGCAGCGCTACAGCGCGCGCTTCAGCCTGGCGTTGCCGAGCGAAGACGAGTTGCTGGCCATCGTCCGCGAAGAAGCCACGCGCTGGAGCGAGCGCAACCGTGGCGCTCGCGTGCGCACCGACAACCGTACCCTGCAGCAGGTGGTGAAGAACCTGCGCGGGCTCAGCCATGGCGAGGCGCGTTCGCTGGCGCGCAACGTGATCTGCGATGACGGCGCCATCACCCAGGAGGACCTGCCTGAGCTGAACAAGACCAAGTTCCAGCTGCTCGACCTGGAAGGCGTGCTCAGCTTCGAATACGACACCGCGCGCTTCGCCGACGTCGGTGGGCTGGCCAACCTCAAGCGCTGGCTGGGCGAGCGGCAGAGCGCCTTCATGGAAGCCAAGCCGACCAACATGCCCAAGGGCATGTTGCTGGTGGGCGTGCAGGGCGGCGGCAAGAGCCTGGCAGCCAAGGCGGTGGCCGGTCTCTGGGGGCTGCCGTTGCTGCGCCTGGACTTCGCCTGCCTGTACAACAAGTTTTTCGGCGAGACCGAGCGCAACCTGCGCGATGCTCTCAAGCTGGCCGAGCAGATGGCGCCCTGCGTGCTGTGGATGGACGAACTGGAGAAGGGGCTGGCCAGCGGTGACCAGGACGGCGGCGTGAGCCAGCGCGTGTTGGGCACGCTGCTGACCTGGATGTCGGAGCGCAAGGCGCCGGTGTTCATGGTGGCCACCGCCAACGCCATACACCGCCTGCCGCCGGAGCTGGTGCGCAAGGGGCGCTTCGACGAGCTGTTCTTCGTCGACCTGCCTGGCGCCGAGGTGCGGGCCGAGATCTTTCGCATCCACCTGTCCCGCCGCGACATCGACCCCGCCCAGTTCGATCTGCCGGTCCTCGCGGCATCCAGCGACGGTTTTTCCGGCGCCGAGATCGAGCAAGCGGTGGTGGGGATGCTCTATGCCGCGCAGGCGGCCCAGGTCGGCGTGAGCCAGGCACTGCTGCTGCAGCAGTTGCTGGGTACGGCGCCGCTGTCGGTGGTGATGGCCGAGGAGCAGGCCAAGTTGCGGACCTGGGCGGACGGGCGTTGCGTGAAGGCCGACTGACACGGCTGGACTTGAAGAAAGGCGCCTCGCGGCGCCTCTTCTATTTCGGGAGGTAGGCCTTGTTGATCCGCCCGGCCAGGCGCCGGACCAGCCAGCGCGGCGACAGGCGCGGGCTCACCGCCAGCAGGCGGTTGCGCCAGCCGGGGATGATGATGGCGCGGTTCTTTTCCAGCGCCTTCACGGTGATCAGGGCGACTTCCTCGGCGCTCATCATCAGCTTGCTGCCTTCGAGCTTCTCGCCGGCCATCCGCGCACCCCGGAAGAATGCGGTGCGGGTCGGGCCGGGGCAGAGCACCGAGACGCCGACGCCATGGACCTTGAGTTCTTCGCGCAGCCCTTCGGAGAAGTGGAGCACGTAGGCCTTGCTGGCGTAGTAGTTGCTCATCCAGGCGCCAGGCTGGAAGCCGGCGACCGAGGCGACGTTGAGGATCTGGCCGGTGCCACGGCTGGCCATGGCGCCGCCGATTTCATGGCAGAGACGGGCGAGGGCGAGGACGTTGAGCTCGATGAGCTCCTGTTCGCGGCTCCAGTCCTGTTCGACGTAGAGGCCGGACGTGCCGATGCCGGCGTTGTTCACCAGCAGGTCGATTTCCCGCTCGCCCTGGTTCAGCTCATGCAGCAGCCCGGAGAGTTGCAGGGGTTCGGAGAGGTCGCAGGTGCGGTAGAGCACTTCCACGCCGAAGCGCTGGGTCAGTTCGTAGGCGATGCTCTCCAGCGCGTCGCGTTGCCGGGCCACCAGGATCAGATGGCGGCCCCGGCGAGCCAGGGCTTCCGCCAGGGCGAGGCCTAGGCCGCTGGAGGCGCCGGTAATCAGGGCAAAACGAGGCATCGCGAATCTCCGTGTCGGGGCCGGGTTGGACAACGTCAGCCCCGGGAGGTTGCTCAGTTGGACTCGAACTCTTCCTGCTCGGCGGGTGTTTCCGCCTCAGCCGGGTCGGCCGACTCGGCGGGATCGACGTACTCGCCTTCCTCGGTGGGTTGCGCGTACTCGCCGTCGGCCGGCGCTTCGTAGCTGCTCATCTCGGAGCGTTCTACGTAATCCTGGTAGGCCGGGATGCTGATGGCCGCGAGGATGCCGAAGACCACGGGGATGACCAGCCACATCCAGGCCAGGACCTTCACCGCATTGGTGTTCGGCGGCGGTGGTGCGCCGAAGCGGTTGGCGCCGGTGGTGCCGGGGATGAACAGCAGCAGCAGGGGGAAGACACTGCCGACGATGGGCACGAAGTTCAGCAGGTAGAGCCAGCCCGACCAGCCGATGTCGTGCAGGCGCTGGACGTTGATCTGCACGCTGACGACGATGGCGGCGATACCCAGCACGGTGGCGATGAGGCCGCCGACGATCGGGTGGATGGCGAAGCCGATGCCGGCACCGACGCCAAGCACGACCAGCAGCGCGATCATGAACACGAAGGACCAGGCCAGGTAGCGCACTCGGCCGATACGGCCGGTGATGCCGAATGGGCGCAGCTCGCAGTACTGCGGCAACGCTTCGCCAACCTGCGCCTGCGGGGTGGCGTAGGGCGAGGTCGCGGTGCCGGCCACGGCGGGGGTGGTTGCCGGGGCGCTTTCGGCCAGTTGGGCCTGACGCGCCAGGTACTTCTCGATGATGATGCCGCAGGCCTGGCATTCGACGGACTTGGCCTGCTCATGGCCGCATTTGGGGCAGGTCATGGTTCCGGTGTCCTGCTCGGCTTCGACGGCTGCCAGGGTCTCCGGATTGGGGTGGTCCTCGGTTTCCACCAGGCTGAAGCCGGCGGCGAGGTCCTGTTCCTTGCGCACCTGGGCGCCGGCACGTTGCAGGGCGGCCAGGTACTTGTCCGCTTCGACTTCCTCGAGGTCGCGCTTGAGCGCAACGGGGCGTCCACCGAACAGGCTGTCGATCTTGCTGGCGTCGCTCTTGAAGAGCTTGGCGAGGTTCTCCTTCACGGTTTCCAATGCCACACCGGGCATCAGTTCTCCTTCGAAGACGATCTTGTAGCGGGCATCGGACATGCGGGCATCCTTGTCGGCGGCTGGTTGGGGATGGCACAGCGTAATGGTGGCGTACCCTGCGGCACAAGCGGCCTGCCGCACAAAAAGCGGAGCCGGTCAGGCGGCTGGTTGCGGCTTCCAGGTGCCGACCAGCTTGCCATGGCGGAGCAGGCGCAGTTCGCCGAAGCGATTGAACAAGCCTTCGCAGAGCAAGGGACGCAGGAACACCCAGTTGTCCACGGCGAGTGCCGTGCCGGCGGAGCCGATCAGGCGCTCCTGGTTGGCGCTGCGCCCGTAGATGCCGTCATAGGACAGGCCCCCGGGCGAGACCGGTTGCGCCGGCCAGCGACCGCCATAGAGGTAGTAGGCGTTGTGCCGGTTGGGGTTCCAGGCTTCGAGTGCGCCTTGTGCCTGTTGCAGGTAGGGAAGGGCGCCGCTCTGTACCTTGAGCACCGGAGCGGCGATCCAGATCGCACTCTGGTGGCTGGACAGCAGGGGCGTATCGAACTCGACGGGCTTGAGCAGGGCAGAGCCTACCGCGACCTCGTTCAGCGGCGTCGTGCCCTTCGCGTGCAGGGGATAGGTGAGGCTGCCGGCGCCGTTGAGCAAGGGCTGCCGGGGCCAGATGGCGGGGAAGCCCCGTGCGGCCTCGATGAACGTCGTGTAGCGGGCATTGGCGGTTTCGAACGCATCCTGGCTGCCGGTCCAGAAGGGCGCGTGGGCCACCTGGGCGTCGTAGCCCATCAGGCCGCGCAGGTGCAGCAGCGGCTGGTTGTCGGCCAGCAATCGCAGGGTTTGCGCCAGGCTCGCGGTGTCCGGGTGGCCGCCGCGCTGCAGGCCGATATCGATCTCCAGTGCGATATTCATGGGTTTTTGCAGGGCCTGGGCCAGTTCGAGGTACTGGGCCAGGCGTTGCGGGCTATCGACCAGCCAGGTGAGCTGGCGCGATGGGTCGAAGGGCTGGCCGTTGCCCAGTTGCTGGTAGAAGGCGAGCGCTGCCGCGACCGGTAGCGGCTTGCCCAGCAGCAGGTCGGCATCTGGGAATGCCTGTGCCAACTGGTTGATCTGGGGTTGGTGGAAGACCATGAAGCGGCGTGTATCCAGGCGCTTGGCGAGGTACTCGAGCAGCCCGTTGGAGGCCAGGGATTTGGCGACCAGGCGCAACGGCAGCTTGCCGAGGCGCCGGGCGAGCAGGTCGGCGTTGGCATCGAGCCGGTCGAGGTCGATGACCAGTTGCGGCACGCCGCCGCCTTCCTGTTTCAACAGGTTCTGCAGGCTGGCGAAATAGGGCGCATGGGGGCGGCCCTGGTCGCCGGGGCGCATGGCCCACAGCCCGAGCGCTCCGAGTGCGCCCAGGCCGAGCAGGTGCCGACGCTTCATCCTGGCCAGCGCTGGCCGAGGCGGTTCGCCCGCTGGGTGGCGGCACGGTACTCGTGGTCGAGGCGTGTGATCAGTTCTGCGACCGTCGGCAGGTCGTCGATGTCGCCCACGCCCTGGCCGGCTGACCAGACGGTCTTCCAGGCCTTGGCCTCGTCGCTGATGGGCTTGAGCTTCTCGCCGTAGTTGATGTCGGCCTTGTCGGTCAGGCGCTTGAGGTCGTAGCCGGCGGCTTCGAGGCTCTGGCGCATGAAGCTGGCCGGGACGCCGGAGACGGCCGGGGTGTGGACGATGTCGGCGGCGCGGGCGTCGAGGATCATCTGCTTGTAGGGGCTGTCGGCGTTGCTCTGGCGAGTGGCGATGAAGCGGGTGCCGAGGTAGGCGAGATCGGCACCGAGCATCTGTGCGGCGAGGATCTCGTGGCCGTGGTTGAGGCAGCCGGCCAGGAGCAGCGTCTTGTCGAAGAACTGGCGGATTTCGGCGACCAGGGCGAAGGGGCTCCAGGTGCCGGCATGGCCACCGGCGCCTGCCGCTACGGCGATCAGGCCGTCGACGCCGGCTTCGGCGGCCTTCTCGGCATGACGACGGGTGGTGACGTCGTGGAACACCAGGCCGCCGTAGCTGTGCACCGCATCGACTACTTCTTTTACCGCGCCCAGGCTGGTGATGACGATGGGGACCTTCTTCTCGACGCAGATGGCCAGGTCGGCCTGCAGGCGCGGATTGCTGTGGTGGACGATGAGGTTGACCGCGAAGGGGGCGGCATCGGCCTGCAGACCCGCTTCGATCTCGTCGAGCCAGGCGCGGAAGCCTGCACTGTCGCGCTGATTGAGCGCGGGAAAGCTGCCGACGATGCCCGCATTGCTGCAGGCCATGACCAGCTCCGGACCGGAGATCAGGAACATGGGCGCGGCGACGACGGGCATGCGCAGGCGTTGTTCGAGCAGGGCGGGCAGTGACATCGGGCGTTCCTCGTATGGGGCAGTCGGGGGTCAGAAGGGTTTGATCACCACCAGGATGACGATGGCGAGCAGGAACAGGACCGGGACTTCGTTGAACCAGCGGTAGAACACGTGGCTGCGGCCGTTCTCGCCACGGGCGAAGCGCTTGAGCATGGCACCGCAGACGTGGTGATAGCCGATCAGCAGGAACACCAGGGTGAGCTTGGCGTGCAACCAGCCCTGTTTGAGCCAGGCGGGATTGAGGTAGAGCATGCCGGCGCCGATCAGCAGGGTGAGGATCATGGAGGGCTGCATGATGCCGCGGTAGAGCTTGCGCTCCATGATGCAGAAGCGCTCGCGGCTGGGCGTGTCTTCGGCCGAGGCGTGGTAGACGAACAGGCGAGGCAGGTAGAAGAGGCCGGCGAACCAGCATACGACGGCGATGATGTGGAAGGCCTTGAGCCAGAGATAGAGCATCGGATGTTCCCTGATGTGAGGTGGGTCCGATAGTAGAGGCTCCGGCGGTCATGCGTCACCTCGGCGGTTGGCCCTTGGCCGATGCGGCTTTATCATCGGCGGCTTTCCGGTCTTAGGGTGCGGTCGATGTCCAAGCTAGCCATTCGCGATGGCGTTCTGTCTCCCCGGTCGCCCTCTGCCGTGCTTCGCTGATGTCGCGCTGGGAGGTCCGAATCAGTGACCCGCGCCGCGAGCGGCTGGTGCGCTGGTTGGTAGTGGTGTTGCTGCTGGCGCTGCCGGTGGCGTTCTTCGTGGGTGGCTGGCTGCGCGCCGAGGGCCTGGCGGATGCCGTGGCCGAACGCGACAGCCTGCGTGCGCAGCTGGATGAGCGCACCCGTGCGCTCGATCAGTTGCAGCAGCGCCAGGCGGTGCTGGAAAGCGGTGAGCGGTTGGGTCACCAGGCCAACGAGCAGAGCCGCCAGAGCATCAAGATGATGGAGGAGCAGGTTTTCAAGCTGCAGCAGGAGCTGGCGTTCTACCGGGGCGTGCTGGCGCCGGACAGTCGCCGGGAGGGACTGCGTATCCGCGCCTTCGAATTGCACGGCACGGACCAGCCGCAGCGCTTCCGTTTCCGGCTGATGCTCAGCCGGGTCGGCAAGGATGACCAGCCGATCAAGGGCACGCTGCAGGTGCGGGTGATCGGTCGCCAGGATGGCAAGGAGGCGAGCCTGGAGTTGGCTGCACTTTCCAGCGAGATGGCGCAGCAGGATGTCGTTTTTTCCTTCAAGCACTTCCAGGCGATTCCCGAGGCGGGACGTTTCGCCGAGCTGCAGCTGCCCGAAGGTTTCAGTCCCCGTCAGGTAAAGGTGCGAGCACAGGTGGACGGCCAGCAGAAACCGCTGGAGCGCACATTCGAGTGGATCGACGAGGAGTCATGACGATCATGTTCAACAAACAGAAACCCAAGGCTGATCTGCAGCGTTTCAGCGGCAAGACCAGCATCATCGCCATCGGCGCGGAACTGGAGGGCGATCTGCGCTTCCAGGGTGCTGTCCAGGTGGACGGTCGCCTCAAGGGCAATCTAAACGCCAGCGAAGGATTGGTCAGGGTCAGCGTCGAAGGGCTGGTGGAGGGGGAGATACGCGCGCCCCACGTGATCATCGACGGCGAGGTGGTGGGCGATGTGTTCGCCTCCGAACACCTGGAGCTGGGCGCCAAGGCGCGTGTTCGCGGCAATCTCTATTACGGGCTCATGGAGATGGCCATGGGGGCGCAGATAGAGGGGCGCCTCGGGCACATCAAGGAGGCACAGCGCCTGCTGGAAGCGCCGGCCAGCCCGGAAAACACGGACGCTTAATAGTTGACCAGTTTTCTAGGGTAAGCGGATAATGCGTGGCCACAGCGCAGTAAGGCGGCGTCCAGCCGGGAGAGTTACAGCATGAGTGTCGAATCCTTCACCCCCACAGCCCTGATGTTTACGCATGGAGCGGCAAACAAGGTGAAGAACCTGATCGATGAGGAAGGCAATCCGCGGCTCAAGCTGCGTGTCTTCGTCACGGGCGGTGGCTGTTCGGGCTTCCAGTATGGCTTCACCTTCGATGAAGACGTGGCTGACGACGACACCATCGTCGAGCGCGACGGTGTGAGCCTGGTCGTCGATCCCATGAGCTTCCAGTACCTGGCCGGTGCGGAAGTGGACTATCAGGAAGGCCTCGAGGGTTCGCGCTTCGTGATCAAGAACCCGAATGCCACTACTACCTGCGGTTGCGGTTCGTCCTTCTCGATCTGATCGCTGTTCGCTGATGCAGAAACGCCGTGCTCATGCACGGCGTTTTCGTTTGTGCGGTTTGCTTCAAGCGGGATGGATGGCGCCGAGCACGCGCAGGCCCCTGGCGCCGGTCACGCTCGGGCGGTTGGCGGGGATGCCTTCGAGGCAGCAGTGGGCCAGCCAGGCGAAGGCCATGGCTTCGACCCAGTCCGCAGGCACGCCACGGCTGTCGGTGGCGCTGACCTGGGTTCCGGGCAGCAGTTCGGCGAGGCGGCGCATCAGGGCGCCGTTGTGGGCACCGCCACCGCACACCAGCAGTTCGAGGGTGTCGGCCTGGGCGGTCTTGAGCGCATCCACCATGCTGCGGGCGCTGAGTTCGAGGAGGGTGGCTTGCACATCCTCGGGCTTGAGGGGCGGCAGTTTGGCGAGGTGTGCCTGGAGCCAGTTCAGGTTGAACAGTTCACGACCGGTGCTTTTCGGGCCGCGTGTGCTGAAGAAGTCGTCCTCCAGCAGTGTGTCCAGCAATGACGGTTGTGCTTGGCCGCTGGCCGCCCACGCTCCGTCACGATCGTAGTCTTGGCCGTGGTTGAGCTGGATCCAGGCATCCATCAGCACATTGCCGGGACCGCAGTCGAAGCCGCGCACCGGTTGGTCGGGCTCGATCAGTGACAGGTTGCTGAATCCACCGATGTTGAGCACTGCGCGGTTGCCATTGCGGTCGTCGAAGAGCGCTTCATGGAAGGCGGGCACCAGAGGGGCGCCTTGGCCGCCGGCGGCGACATCGCGGCGGCGGAAATCACCGACCACGGTGATGCCGGTGAGCTCGGCCAGCAGGGCGCAGTTGCCGATCTGGATGGTGAAGCCGCGCACCGGTTCGTGGCGCACGGTCTGACCGTGGCTGCCGATGGCGCGGATGTCGGTGGCCGCGAGGCCCTTTTCGCGAAGCAGCAGGTCGATGCCTGAGGCGGCGAGTTCTACCCAGCGCCGTTCGGCCAGGGCCGCACGCGCGAGTTCGTCCTCGCCGGGCGCGCAGAGCGATAGCAGCTCCTGGCGGAGCGAGTCGGGCATGGGGATGTAGTGTGAGGCGATCAGGCGAGTGCGCTCGCCTTGGTCGATCAGGGCGATGTCCAGTCCGTCCAGGCTGGTTCCGGACATCACTCCGAGGTAGCGCGGCATTGGATCAGCGCTTGTTCTGCGCGAGCATGGTGGCCTTTTCCTGGTCCATGCGTGCCATCAGCGGTTTGCTCATCTGCAGGAATCGCTTCTTCTCGGCGCTGGCCAGCGGATCGGCCATGGGCAGCTTCACGCCGAGCGGGTCGACGTGTTGGCCGTTGACCTGGAATTCGTAATGCAGGTGGGGACCGGTGGAGAGCCCGGTTGTGCCGATGTAGCCGATGATCTGCCCTTGCTTGACGGTGCCGCCGGTCTTGATGCCCTTGGCGAAGCCCTGCATGTGGCCGTAGAGGGTCCGGTACTTGCCGCTGTGCTGGATGATCACCGCGTTGCCATAGCCGCCACGACGACCGGCCAGGACGATCTTGCCGTCGCCGGTGGCCTTGATAGGCGTGCCGCGCGGGGCTGCGTAGTCGACACCTTTATGGGCCCGGATCTTGTTGAGGATCGGGTGGCGGCGGCCGATGGAGAAGCGGGAGCTGATGCGGGCGAAGTCCACCGGTGTCCGGATGAAGGCCTTGCGCATGCTGGTGCCGTCGTCGCGGAAGTAGCTGGCGATGCCCTGGCTGCTGGTAAAGCGAACGGCGCTGTAGGTCTTGCCACGGTTGGTGAAGCGCGCGGCGAGGATGTTGCCGGTGCCTACTTGCTTGCCGTTGACTGACTTCTCTTCATAGATGACTTCGAATTCGTCCCCTTCCCGGATGTCGAGGGCGAAGTCGATGTCGTAGTCGAAGATGTTCGCCAGGTCCATGGTCAGGTTGTGCGAGAGACCCGCGCGCTTGGCGGAGAGGAACAGCGAGCTGTCGATCACGCCGCGGGCGTAGGCGGGGTGGATATCCGGTTTGGCCAGGTCACGCTTGAAGTCATAGCCCTTGTCGGTCTTGGACAAGGTCACGGTCTCGAGGTCGCTGAGCTTGGAATGCAGGCTCTGCAGCTCGCCTTCGGGAGAGAGGCGGAACTCGAACGCCTGGCCGACCTTCAGACGGCTGAGGTCCTTGGCATCCTTGCTGCTGTTGAGCACGTCATGCAGAACGGTAGCGGACAGGCCGACCTTGCTGAACAGGGTCGACAAGGTGTCGCCGTTGCCGACGGTTACGGTGTGCAGGCCGGGCTCTTTGGGTGGTTCGCTGGATGCTAGGTCGGTTGAGGCTTCGTCCTTGTCCGCGTCTTTGTCGGCGCTGTTCTGGTCGTCCGCAGGGCGCTCAATGGATGCGAATGGCGAGCTGCCCTCTTCTCCGTTGACGGTGTCTGATCGGAGGTCGTCCTTCTCCTGGATGAGGGCTTCGGAGCCGTTCTCCATTTCCAGATTGATGTAGGTCTTCTTCGCCTCGACTTCACGAGACGGGAACACCAGCAAAGCCAGGCTGAGCAGCGCAGCTACACCGCTTGCGGCCAGCAAATGGCTTTTCGGGTAGCGCGGCGCTTTAGGAACGATATGCGTCATGGCGAGTGGTGTTTTTAGAATGTGAACTAACTGCCTAAAATATAACCAAAATACGGCGTAGGCAACCTCAAGATCCTGCCTTCCGCCGGTTGGTACCGACCCGGGCGCAAAACTTGTAATTAGTCAGCGATCTTGTATGTTTGGTTCCCTTTTGGTTTGTCGAGCGGTTACGGGGCTTTCATGAAGTCGGTTGAAGAGCAGCTGGCGCTTATCAAGCGCGGCGCAGAAGAGGTTCTGGTCGAGTCCGAGCTGGTAGAAAAGCTCAAGCGGGGGCAACCCCTGCGCATCAAGGCGGGGTTCGATCCGACTGCGCCCGATCTGCACCTTGGACATACCGTCCTTATTAATAAGCTGCGCCAGTTCCAGGAGCTGGGGCATCAGGTGATCTTCCTGATCGGCGACTTCACTGGAATGATCGGCGACCCCAGCGGCAAGAGCGCCACCCGCCCTCCGCTTACTCGCGAGCAGGTCCTGGACAACGCCGAGACCTACAAAAGCCAAGTGTTCAAGATTCTCGATCCTGCGAAGACTGAAGTGGCGTTCAACTCCACTTGGATGGATCAGCTGAGCCCGGCGGATTTCATTCGCCTTTCGTCCCAGTACACGGTGGCGCGCATGTTGGAGCGCGATGACTTCGACAAGCGCTACAGCAGCAATCAGCCGATCGCGATCCATGAGTTCCTCTATCCGCTGGTTCAGGGTTATGACTCGGTAGCGCTGCGGGCGGATGTCGAGCTGGGGGGCACCGATCAGAAGTTCAATCTGCTGATGGGGCGTGAACTGCAGCGCGCCTACGGGCAGGAGTCCCAGTGCATCGTCACCATGCCGCTGCTCGAAGGCCTGGATGGCGTGAAGAAGATGTCCAAGTCTCTGGGTAACTATGTGGGTATCCAGGAAGCGCCGGGCGTGATGTATGGCAAGCTGGTATCCATTCCTGATGCGCTGATGTGGCGCTACTTCGAGCTGCTCAGCTTCCGCTCCATGGAAGAGATCGAGCAATTCCGTCGCGACATTGAGCAGGGTGCAAATCCGCGCGACATCAAGATCAAGCTGGCGGAAGAGATCGTGGCTCGCTTCCATGGGGAAGAGGCTGCGGCGTCTGCGCATCGTTCTGCGGGCAACCGTATGAAGGAGGGCGAGCTCCCTGAGGATCTTCCGGAAATCGAGTTGGTAGCAGAAGAGGATATGCCGATTGCTTCTGTCCTTAATAAGGCAGGGCTGGTGAAGAACGCTGCTGTCGCTCGTGATCTGCTCGGTTCTGGTGGTGTTCGTGTAGACGGCGCGGTAGTTGATCGCGGCTTCATCTTCAAGCGTGGCGCCGTGCATGTCTGCCAAGCTGGCAAGAAGGCGTTTGCGCGTATCTCGTTGAAGGTTGAATGATTTTTTCATTTAAGTGTTGACGTGCCGTTTCGTATCCCTATAATGCGCACCACTTCCACAGCGGAATCCAAGAAAAACCTCTTGTAAATCAATGGGTTGAGTAACTGGAGGGTGGTCAGGCCAAGGCTTGATCGATGCGGTGGAAGGGTGGCGCCAGGTTGGTTTCAGGTGTCGCCGGTTTCGTTCGGATGACTCCGAAAGAAACTGAAAAGGAGGTGTTGACAGCGGGTTGAA